>NZ_AJLG01000170.1 GCF_000258495.1 Pedobacter agri PB92 | reverse complement strand
AAATTCAGTTTTTTCCTTTAATACATGTTGCGAAATGTGTTTAGCCAGTTCAATGGTCAAGTATACTTTGTCGGGCAAAGGAGGTTTCTTCTCAAAACCCAGAAAGGTTTCATAAAAATAATCGAGATGTTTGGCAGTAAACTGATTAAGATCTTGCTGTGCAATAGCATAAAGATCTAAAAATGCATCAAAAAGCGCCAGATGTGGCTCCGTCAAACCATCATCCCTAATTTCATCGATGTTAAACACTGTATTCCAGTTGCTTTGATGTGCCACTCCATCGTAATAATGATAATTAACATAAGCACTTAAACGATCTGCAAACTGATAAAGGGCTGCTTTATTTCGTTCATCAATGGCAACAAAAGAAGCATCCAAAGCTTTAGGCAAGCGATTTAAACGGTTAGTGCCGTTTCTTGGTGCGCTATTTTTGTTACAATTTTTGCTCATCGTTTAAAGGTTTGTTCCTTCATTCAAATAATATGGGTAAACTATGTTATTCCGCGTATTGGTGCTTCTAATCGTATATTCCACAACCAGATTAATCATTCCAAGCTCTTCATTTTTAAATACATCGAGTTTATCTAGTTTAATCCGGGGTTCGTAATAGATTATCGCCCTTCTGATTCGTTCAGTAATCCGGGTAACCAGTGTTACATTTATTGGCTCAAATAACATATCATCCATATTGCAACCATATTCTGCCTGCATTACCCGCTCCCCAACGGCGGTACCAAACAATATTTCAAGGCTCTGGTTAATATCCGATACCTCACTTGCCATGCTTGTTGCAAACCGGTTTGTATCTGAATACTTGTGAATTTTTGGCGGAAAAGCCCAACCTTTTCCTAAAAAGCTACTTTCTGTTTCCATACTTATCCAATAGTTACCGTAGGACAACCTACCACGGCAGACGCTCCACAGCCGCATACATCTCCGGTTCTTACCGCAGGCTTGCCGCCAATCATTACCGTTGCACTGCCCGCTACAAACGGACTGGCTGGAATATGCCCTGGTGGCGGTATCACGCAGGTATGCATATCGCCGATAACTGTAGCTGGCATGCCTCCGATTAACACGGTTGGTACTCCAGGACCTGTTACCAAACCGCCATGATTGGTAACATCCGTTGTTCTTACTGCATTTGGCATCTCTAATTAATTTGAACTATACTTCCTTTAACTTTTGTAATCGCCGAAGAACTCAATTCAACTCCGCTACTTCCTTCTAACTTAAGTTGCGCATTACTGGATACTGATATATTGGTTGCCTCTATTTTGATATCGCCTTTTGCTTTTATCTTTAAATCCTTACTACTTTCAATGGTGATACCGCTATCGTTAGTCTGTACTTTGTTCCCATTTTGATCTTCAATGGTAATTGATTTTTCATCTTCGTTGAGTGTAAATTTGTTTCCAGCAGGTGTTTCAATGCTGACAATCTTTTTCTCATCATTGAACAATATCTGAATGCCACTTCTCGTCTTCAACCCTTTTTCATGGTTGTCATCCTGATATGGCAAGTGAGGCGGATGTGCGCTACTGTATAACCTGCCTAAAATCACTGCATCCCGGGGATCATCATTGATAAAACCGATAATCACCTCATCATCAATTTCAGGGTTCCAAACCCAACCACGATCTTTGCCGGCATCAACCATGGCTAACCTTGCCCAAATACCATCTCCGTTTTTTTCAACTGTAGGCAGCCTCACCCTGATCCGGCTTTCGCCTTCGGGATCCTGTTCAAGCTGCGTTACAATACCAATTTGCAAACCATTTACTGGCGGAATAATTCCGGTAGCTGGTTTTTCGACCACATCATCAAACTTATAATGATGAAGGGCTTTGTCCAATCCAAACTGTACGTGACTGTACCAAGCAGCCTCGCCAGAATAAGAATGAATAACACCAGTTACCAGACACTTACCGCTGAACCGATCGCCGATTCCTTTTAATTCCACAATTATTCCTGGCTTAAGCTTATTATCGCCTAAAACCCTAAAGTTTCCGATTATTCGGTTGAGCCTGCTCCTAAACAGTTGTGCCGTCGCCCATTCTGCTGATTCTTCGGCTGACAAATTACCTGAATGAAAGGAGCTGCTGTTTTCCCATCCGAGAACTTCTGCCAATTCATCGCCAGAAAAATTTCCCTGCTGTGGCAAAGATTTGACATTCGAAGAGCTTTCTGTAATTTCTTGATTGGTGTAATTCCAATTTTGTGTAATCACTTCCGGGTATTGTGTCCTGGCGTCCATCTGTGCCTCAAAATCATAAATATCAATACCATAAGTATATGTTGCTGCTATCGCTTGATTCACATCAGGTCCGGCGATGGATAATTTTGCAGCATCTGCAATAACCAAAGCACTATTAAGCTCAGCTCGGGTAACTATGAAATCCCAATTGCTGCAATTAAACTGAACGAGTTGCTTATGCTTTAAGTGCAGATCATCTAAATCATAAGTGAGTCCGCTTTGGCTTAAAATTTCTTCGATCACATCTCCATCACTCACTTCTTCCCAAATTCTATTTTTTCTACCGGCAGTAAGTTTAATCGACTTGTCTCTGCATTCTATTTCCAGGATGCTGCCTTCTTCATTAGCTTTAATCGTTTGACTGATAATCAAACCCGTAAAAACCACTTCATCTTTACCATCATAACCGGCTGAAATTGAAATTTCGGCACCAGGAACGAAATCGGCACCATTGCTTAATTCAAAATTTTGTGCAGCAGCACTTCCATCCATTACAACCACTCGGGCTTTAGAAATAGTATTCACAATATTGGTTATCACAATTTCCAATATTCCGATTGCATCAGACAATGGCTGGCCTCCGATTTTGATACTAAATGACTGCACTCCCTTGTTTTGTGGCATATCTTAAAATTTTTCAATCGGTGGAAAGGAAATACGCTGTCCCTGTTGCAACTTTCTGAAGTTATTTAATTTGTTTGCTCTAGCTACCTCCAAATAATATCGATCCGTTTTGTAAATGTTGTATGTCATCAATGGCAAAGGACTATCGCCCTCAACATTTCTGTAGTGTGTTAAATCCGGAGAGTTTCTTTGCAGTTCATTTGATTGTTCCACCAAAGAGGTGTAGCTGGTAAAAGTGCAGTCTGTTTTTGCCCGCAAAGGCTTACCGGTATTATCAAACAAAGTATATGTAACCTTTACTGCAGTGAGCATACCCTGAAAAGTTAATTCCCCCCAGTGAATTTTTAAATAGTTTGGCTGGTGAGTATCATCCTTAACCTTAAAGCAGGTATCTAGGAATTTCTCTATAACTTTATGTACAGTTTTATCCCTTTGAATATCAGATTGAAAAGCAGAATTACCTGAATAAGATGCTGAAGTCGCATCCCACAATAAATCAAGCTTTAATTCCTTTCCTCTGGAAGATTTAAACTGACCAACGCTATCTGCAGCATTGGCTGGGGCACTGTTATCTAACTCGTTTTTGTATTCGATAAAATAAGTATTTGGGTTGTACAAAACCTTAAAACTTTCTACAGGCGAACCCGAAAAATTATCAGTGGTATACACATCAATTATGAGTTTTTCTAAATTCCCAAGTTCTCCAAAAAGCTGACTAAGTGCCATAATTACCTTTCGTTTTTATTTTTAATCTGTTGTTTTAATTCCTCTAGTGCTTTTTTCATTTTCCGGTCGGTAGCTGTTTGTCCGGACGGACTTGCCTGCACCGAGCCGGCAACATTATTGGTAACTGTGGCTGTAATATTGAGCTCTCTTATTTCTACTGGCATAATCTTTAAATATCAATTCGTCTGAAATACTGATGGGCAAATTCAATGCTTTCAATTACAATTCCGTTTTGTTGGGCATTAAAACCTTCAACAGCCCATTTTATTGGGTAGGCATTTACAAAATTCCAGGCCTGCAGCGGCGTATGGTCTTCGTTTAAAAGGATTAATGTAATGTCTCTGGGTTTAAACGTAAAAGATTCTACACTTTCCTTAAACCACTTCATCGCTGAAGAACCGATCAACATGCCCCGTTTAAGGGTGAGGTTGCTATAGGTGATTGCCGTTGGTAGCTTATGCGCAAAGCGATTTTCACCACCTTCTTTATATTCCTCTGTCGCAATATTCGCTTCCAAACCTGTAACATCTGTGAAACCGATATCCGGCATTCCCGGGTACTGAAGTTCCAGTCCTTCAATCCGAAGCAAGAAATGAAAACCTACCGGAGGATATTTCGCAACCATCACTGCTAAGTAAATTCGATACTTAAACCCTCATGCGCAAGTTCTACTGTTTCTATAGCCACTTCATTCCCTGTAGAATTAAGCGTTGGCCCATCAACCTTTGAAGGCCAGGCGTTTCGTACTTTCCAAACCACAACAGGTTCGTGGCTTTCATTAAGCAGGCTGATGGTTAAATCTCTGCGCTCGATTTTATTTAAGCTTACGGTATTAAACCAGTGAAAAAGTTCATTATCACCTTTTGTGATACCTCTTTTCATTGATATTGCTGTATATTGCTGCATACCAGGCATTTTGGTAACATGATACTCCGGCGAGCTACCTTCACGGTAGTCGATTGCCTGCGTTTCTACCGTTAAACCACTAACCTCCGTGAAGCCAATTCTTGAGCCGCCCCATTCCACCTGGAAGTGAAAAACCGGCAATGGATAATTATTTGCCATAATATTTAGATTTATAATAGGTTATTCTTGTAATTTATGTGAGAATTTCAAAATGATAAATTCTGCAGGGCGAACCACGGCCATGCCAATTTCAACATTCATCCTCCCCTCCAGAATATCAAGTGTAGTCATTGTAATGCCTAATCCGATTCGAACAAAAAATGCATCATCTGGCTTTGCTCCTTGTAATGCACCTTGCCGCCACAACTGATTGAGGAAATTTTCGCACATGGCTTTAACCCGTAGCCATGTATTTGCATCGTTGGGTTCGAATACCACAAACTCAGTAGCTTTCTTGATACTCTCTTCCACAAAATTGTAAAAGCGCCTTACAGAAATATACCTCCATTCATTATCATTTCCTGCCAGGGTTCTTGCACCCCAAACCAGCGTTCCTTTGCCTGTAAAAAATCGAATTACATTAATTGATTTTCCTGTAGTCGGATCGATATTTAAATTTTCCTGTTGTTCGGCAGTTACCTTAAGCGACGGGCCAGTTACCATCCTCAAACTTTCATTTGCCGGAGCTTTCCATACGCCACGGTTACTATCAACCCGGGCCATTACACCAGCTACGGCCCCCGATGGAGGCAAATCAATAAAATTTTTATCAATTTCTGCTTTTACAAGCCGGTAGGTATTCAGGTCAATCGCTTTGATGGCCGATAAACTTTTTCCATCATAGGCCCCATTGTGTTTAATGAGAATATCGTTTTCATTGTAACCGTAGTTCAGTGTACTCTGTAACCATGGATAATAAACGCAACCATATTTTAAATCGGCAGTGCCTACATCATCCCTGATAATTTTAGCATCATCATATGGAACTGAAGACAGCTTCCAGGCATCGAAAATGGCAATGCGATCTTGCAGCTTATTGCACAAAGCCAGGGCGCTATCATACAAATCCTTATATCCTGATTTTAAACCTGTATTCTTCTTGTGTTTATCTGTAAAGATTAGTAATGTCGGCTCATCAACCTTTGCTACTGCATCCAAACAAGCAATACCTTCCGGGTTATCAAAATCTGTTGTATAGCTTCCGCTAGATACAATATAACAGGGTCCGCCACCATTTCCAAAATACAGCTGCAAGGTATAATACATGTACATTCCACTTACCGATTCTTTTCTGGCATTGCATGTAATGGTTCTGTTTTGCACCTTGGCATCAACAATTACATCCTGAATAGTTGGTAAACCCGTTGTTTTAAATACATCAGCCTCAGAATTTGCTCCGCCAAAATACTTTTGATAATCTAAAAAAGAAGTAATCCGGATGGGTGTAGGAAGTTTATCAACTGATGGAAAAATATCGTCTCCATTTTCATCTTTAGCAATTTCTGTTCGCCCCATAAAAGCTGGTATAGCCGTTTCAACCGGAGCCACAGATGCAGGAAGTTTACTGATTTCCTCAATGTAAACGCCTGGAGTTTTATAGTTCTTTGCCATTTGTTAAGATTTTGCTAATAAATGAGAGAATTTTAAAATGATAAACTCTGCCGGGCGCACCGCAGCCATTCCAATTTCGATGATTAACCTGCCTTCCAGAATATCGAGTGAGGTCATGGTGATGCCTAAACCAACGTTAACGAAATAAGCATGTTCCGGCTTTGCGCCGGCCAGGGCTCCCTGTCGCCACAATTGATTCAGAAAGTTTTCGCACATAGTTTTTACCCTCAACCAGGTTTTGGCATCATTTGGTTCAAAAACCACAAACTCAGTTGCCTTTTTAATGCTTTCCTCTACCATGATGAAAAGTCTCCGCACCGGAACGTATCGCCATTCATTATCGTTTCCCGCCAACGTTCGGGCGCCCCAAATCAAAGTGCCCCTTCCAGCAAATTTCCTAATGGCATTGATACTTTTACCTCCGGTTGGATCAACATTTAAATAGTCTTGTTCTTCATCACTTATGGACACTACAGGTTTATCTACCGTTCTTACACTCACATTCGCAGGCGCTTTCCATACCCCGCGTTCGTTATCGACTCTAGCCATCACACCTGCCATCATACCGGATGGATAAAGTGGAACTGTAAATGCGTTTAGCGCAGCCTTAATCTGATTGAATAAAACAAAATCTACATTATCGAAACCGCCGGTTAAAGTTGGGGAATCCAGCTTCAAAGCAATTGCTCCACCTTTCGGGTCATACACAATTGAAATATTATTTCCTGAAGCCCCTGCTTCTAAAGCCGTAATGTTAACTACTTTGCCTGACAACTCAGCATTGACAAACAACTTGAGGTCATTATGCGCATTAATCACATCCTTTAAACTTTTTGCTGTCGCCGTTGTGTTACCGTCGATTGCAATTCCACCAGTTCCAAATGTCAAGCTAATGCCTGCGATGCTAATTGATTGATTTTCCGTTGGGACAGTCTCTATCGTAATTTTTGTAGTTGCTGCAACAGATACTTGTGCTGCAGGTTTAACCACATCGGTAATTGGCTTTTTAGTATCTCCTACAGATTTATAAATACCTGCATTGTCACCGCCGCGGTTATCTCTTGCAATGAAAATATTTTGATCAGCGGTACGGTTGTAAACTGCACCACTTTGTATTTGTGGGTAGTAAGCCGCACCATATTTTAAATTATCTGAGCTGATAAAGTCGTTCCTAAACTTATCAGCCACCAAAACTGGCGTGGTCAGGCTTGCCTGTGGTGCATCAAGGATGGCAAACCGATCTTGCAGCCTGGCGCATTGGGCAAGCATGGCATCATTTAGTTCCTTTATCTGGGAGGAAGAAGATAAACCTACAATTTCAGGAATTACCAGCAAGGTTATCTCATCTTCCTTTTCGCAGGCATCCAATCCGGTTTTTAACTCTGCTTTATCCAGCTCAGGCACAGCTTTAAACGTCCCGATAGAAATGATGAAACATGGGCCACCTCCGTTTTCATAAAACATTTTTACGTGGTAATATAGCAGGTAGCCAGATAAAGTTGTTGCTGGCGTAACCACAATTTTTGGTAGCACCGAACCATTTTCGGGATTTTCGATAGTGACTTCCAGTAATTCTGGATACGCAGGGCCAAAATATTGCTCAAATTCCAGTAAAGAGGTAATACGCTGTGGCACATTAACATCAAACGGGATTCCATTTTTCTCTCGCTTTGCCGTATAACCAACAAAGCCTGGTATCGCAGTTTCTACTTGGGCAATGGAAGGAGGAATCGTCGAAATTTCTTCAACATACACCCCTGGATGTTTATATGTCAGCGCCATATCTTAATGATTTATTTATTAAACATATACATAAACTTTACTCTCTTCGCCCGCCTGCTTTTCTGGCATTGGATTAGGTAAATTTTTGGCAAGAATCACTTCAGTTGAACCATCTTTCTTACTCAGCTCCAAGCCGGTTTTTACTTTCTCGAAAAACGGAATCTTTATATTGCTTTTGAATAATACAATAGGTACATCAGCTATTTTATTGATGGGATCGTGGTCATCTGCTGGAACTGGTTTTCCGGCGAAAGTATAATTCTTGTAAACCGGATGGCCTTCTGTACTTTTATCCTTTACAAAAAGATCGAAATCTTCTAAATCGATACCACTTTGATTGATTACATAGTATTTCCAAAAAGTTTCTTTCCTGGTAAAACTGATCGAAAATTTCGCTTCTTCTACAATCTCCTCATTGGCTGGAATGCTGATATGCAAAACGCCAAAGGTAGCTTGCGACTGAAGTTCGGCGCTTTTAAAAACTTTATAGGTCAATAACTCATTTCCTGAATCAGCAGCATTTTTAACGGAGATGATGTAAAGTCCGTCTGGTAGTTTGGAAAGATCAATTAACTTTCCAAAGGTTCCGTTAATATTCTTTTTGATTTTGTACGGACTTGATATGGGTGCTCCATTGCTATCGTATTCAATTATCAAATCGTTTTTCAATGCAGTTTTCAATCTTAAAGTGACTTCCTCATGGTCTGGCAAATCGAAATTAAAGTTGAATAAATCACCTGTAATCGCATCGAGAATACTGTATTTAAGATTTTTATTTAGGCCATTATTTGTTAAGTAAATCTTTTTATTACTTAAGAAGTTTTTCTGGGGATTGGCTTCATTTAAATTGGTAATGGCTAAAAATTTAGCGGCTTGTTTTAACACAATTCCGAAGTACAAATTGCTTTCCCCTATTCTGATTTTCGCTTTTTGATCTAAATCACTTTCGCAAATCAGGTTAAAGCCGGTATCAAACGCCTTGTATATCCAACGTTGGTTTCGCATGAGTATCCGCGAACTGTTGGCCGGTATAAAATCCAGATCCTGACACAAACTATCTTCGTAGTAGTTGTGAAGTACGTTAACCGAAAATAATTTACGATAGGCTGTCATGATCTTGTTTTAGTTTGTAATGCAATACTTTCAATTATTCCGTCGGGCGCTAACTGTACATTTTCCTGAATGGTTAACATCCGGATTTTATATAATACAGATGGCAAGTAACTATGTCCGATAATGCTCCAGAAATGGTTCATTTGCTCGAAATTGAAACTAAAAAGCTCCGCACTCAATCGCTCGATTTTGTTATCAGTAAGTGCAAGTAAAGGAGAATTTGCTTGCGTAAACACGTTTTTACCTTGAAAAAATGAAATGACTTGTGAAAGTCTTTTTAATCCTTCCAAATAATCCAGTCGCGGAGACTCAGTTTCTTCATAATGAAAGTTTGCTGAAATAAGAACAAATAGATTAAGGTAGATGTCCGGATTTCTGGTTTCAATATCGCCCTGCATGTTCCGTACTGTTACCCGCTGATCTTTAGCCACCCTGTCTTCTTCAATGTTCATCAGCGTTAAGCCTAAAGTTTTGTCAGGGATTGCTAATTTACCGCCGTAAACAATACTTGAAACAACAATAAAATCTTCATTGGTTGTTCCGGCAATATTGTTCAGATTACTATTAATTTCTTTTGAAAGAAAATCTAGAGCGGTATTAATCATAGACAAAAAAATATTCCAGGTTAGACGATTAAGTAAATGATTATCATAAACTTATAAACGAAATCAGCAATAGTTATTAACAAATTCAAAAAAAGTTATCAACCCGAGAAAACATTTAAAATCGTCAAATTTTAATATACCTGCGATGTTTTAACCATTACTCCGACCTATTAAAACATTAGTTATCAACAACTTGAAAGAATATTCCTATTAAGAATGATCTTTCAAACGGGCAAAATATTCTTACAGAATTCCAGAAGTTAAAATTTTAAAAACGAAACAACCCGCTAAACATCTATTTATCAGTATTTTAAACGTATTACTTTAACTACAATTTATATCAAAAATGATTTTTTTTACACCTAAAGTTTAGATAAAGTAGTTGAGAAAGAGAAGACCAAAAATTGAATTGCTATATTTAAACTAGAAGACCTATTATCATGAATATTGATTCATCCCTCCAATCGAAGCGTATATTGTCGATAGACATTCTCCGCGGTATCGTAATGATCATTATGGCACTTGACCATACCCGCGATTTTTTTCACATCGGAGCGATGACCGCTAATCCACTTGATCCACAGACAACAACAGGTATTTTGTTTTTTACAAGATGGATCACCCACTTTTGTGCTCCGATTTTTGTTTTCTTGTCGGGGCTATCTGCATACCTATCGTCACAGCATAAAACACCTGCAAAAGCAAGTATTTTTCTTTTTAAGCGTGGCACCTGGCTGATTGTGGTCGAAATCGTTATCATTTCACTTGGCTTAACCTTTAATCCCTTTTACAACTTTGTGATTTTGCAGGTAATTTGGGTAATTGGCTGGAGCATGATCTTCTTGGGCTTTATGAGCAGAATTTTCCCACAAAGCTGTTTTAATTATTGGTTTGATAATCGTCTTCGGACATAACATTTTTAACCTCTTTCCGCCACCTGAGGT
>NZ_AJLG01000169.1 GCF_000258495.1 Pedobacter agri PB92 | reverse complement strand
ACGTACACACTATTATAGAAAAGTTAAAACTTTGGTTAAAAATACAGATGAAGATATTTTCCCTGGGTTGATTGAAGGTTTTAATGTGATGTATGGCGCTCCTAAAATAGATTTAAAAACCATCAATCCGGTAGAAAAAATCCGTACTCAAAATATAGAACATGCTATTTTGAGTATGGCTGTGCTCACCACAAGAGATTTAGGTCAGCCCTTTGCCTTGTATGAATGTTCTAAAACCCAGCCAGAATTTCTGGATGATTCAGAGATTAAAACTTTACTGGAGTTTGTTCGCGGTTTTCTGTTTTTCGGGAACAACCTGTTTTATCTTTCTGAAGATGGTTTATCCCGCAATATTAAATGGCTGGATAAGAATGAGGATATTGCGCTTCCTTATACCAAGGCTTTTTTTGGATGGAGAAATTTGAGCGATGAGCAAACGCACATTGCTTTCCATGGTATGAATTATCTTTTTAGAGGTTTTGACAGAATGCGCATGGAGCGAAAAGTCGATGAAGAAAGATCTTTGGAAGATTTTGATTTATTTGTGAAAGACATGAATAAATTAGGTCTTCAAACTGAGCTGGTATGGATAGTTGACGCTTATTTAAACCTGAAAAGAGAAAATCCGGAAAAGGCAGTTCCTGCTTTAAAAAAGCTTAAAACCAGCCCACTATTTTCAGAGGCTGAACGTGAAGCCATTCAAAAAACAATAGATTATGTTAAAAATCGTGATGCTGATGCAGCCTTGAATGGGGTTTACGATAAAACATTTATGGCGAAACTGGCCTCAAAATATATGATTTCTGTGTTATCGAAAATTGATTGGGAAAAGGTTTTACGAGAGAATAAGGTACCACATACAGCAGAGATTTTTGCAGGCATTAATAAATTCAAAGCGATGTCTAACGCAGTAAGTCAGTACACTCAAGCTACAACCATCGAAAATGGTAAAAAAGAAATCACTAAAAAAGGAAGTGAACTATTGGAGAAGGCAAAGAATTTATGGTAAACTAATAATGTAGCTAACTTCAGACTCAACTGTTGTCACGCCAAACATTACAACATTCCAACATTTCAGTATTGCTACATTTCAATCCTAATCCTTAACTTTGCGATATGATTGATTTACCGGTAGTACCTGCTGTGACTGAAGTTAAACGTAAACCAGATTGGTTACGCGTTAAATTACCTGTTGGAAAAGAGTACGCTCAAGTGCGCAGTTTAGTTGATACGCATAAATTGCATACCATTTGTGAGAGTGGAAACTGCCCGAACATGGGTGAGTGCTGGGGTGCAGGTACGGCAACATTCATGATTTTAGGCAACATTTGTACCAGAAGCTGTTCATTTTGCGCAGTGGCAACCGGCCGCCCTTTGGCTGTTGATGTTGATGAGCCTAACCGCATTGCCAGTTCGGTAAAATTAATGGGCGTGAAACATTGTGTAATCACCTCGGTAGATCGTGATGATTTAAAAGATGGAGGTTCAATTATTTGGGCTGAAACCTTACAAGCCATCCGCAGAGAAAGCCCGATCACTACGCTAGAAACTTTAATCCCTGATTTTAAAGGTCAATGGGATAATTTATACCGCGTTTTAGACGAACGCCCTGAAGTCGTTTCGCATAATATGGAAACCGTAAAACGCCTGACCAGACAAGTGCGTATTCAGGCGAAGTATGATAGAAGTCTGGAAGCTTTAAAAAGAATCTCTGAATTTGGGTTGAGAACCAAAACGGGAATTATGCTTGGCTTGGGTGAAACTGAAGAAGACATTTTCGAAGCCATGGATGATTTGGTTGCAAACGGTGTTCATATCCTAACATTAGGTCAATATTTACAGCCAACCCGCAACCACCATCCAGTTGTAGATTGGATTCATCCAGATACTTTTGCGATGTACAAAGAAGTAGGATTGGCAAAAGGATTGAAATATGTGGAGAGTGGTCCACTGGTTCGCTCATCTTATCATGCAGAAAAACATCTTTTCCCTATTGAAGGCATTGCATAAACATTAATTTCGCAGTTTATAATTAAAAAATGTTTTAGAAATCGCATTCCGGCAAGGAATAGATTTGTAAAACTATTTTTTTGGTTTGTATGTTGTGTATTGTATCTTAGTAACCAATAGTGACTGCATTAAAAAAATCATCCCTAACAGAGCCTGAACTTGTTCTTGCATTGCAATCGAAAGATCCTGCAGTATTAAAAACATTGTACAGCATGTATTCCTCGGCACTTTATGGTGTTATTTCACGTATTATCACACATACTGAACTTGCAGAGGATGTGTTACAAGAAACCTTCGTTAAAATTTGGCAATCCGCCGCTCATTACGATAATACTAAAGGCCGCTTGTTTACCTGGATGATGAATATTGCAAGGAATTTATCTATTGATAAGCTGCGATCTAAAGATTTTAAGAATTCACTCAAAAACCAAGATATAGAAAATAACGTAAGTTTCGTTGATGAACAAAACAAGGTGACCTTTAACCCTGACGTACTTGGAGTTAAGCAACTTGTAGAGAACCTGAAACCAGACTTACAAGCAGTTCTCAATTTAGTTTATTATAAAGGCTACACCCATGTGGAGGCAGCAGAAAAGTTAGATCTGCCATTAGGAACGGTAAAAACCCGGATCCGCCTGGCTATTATAGAATTGAGAAGGAGTTTTAATTGAGCGTGGAAAATTTAAAAGCATATATCGAATCTGGAGTACTTGAGTTGTACGTTTTAGGTGATTTATCACCAGAGGAAACGTTGCAGGTTGAAGAAATGGCATCTCAAAACCCTGAGGTTAGAGATGAGATAGCAGCTATTGAGCTCGCTATGGAAAACTATGCTATGCAGAATGCCATAGAGCCATCTGCGGATGTAGAAACTAAATTGTTTGAAAAGCTTGGACTGCAAAATGAGGATGAAGTAGAAACAATTGGCTCTACCCCTCAATACCAGGAACAATCGCGAATTGTGAGGTTAGACAATAGTGATGGAAAGATAAGGACGTTGCGTTTTGCCCTGGTAGCTTGTATAGCATTGCTAGTAGTGAGCGGCATTGCATTGCTAATTACATACAATAAATTAAATGCTGCCCACGATCAGATTGCGAGTTTAAACCTGGATAAGCAAAAATTTGCCGGTATAGTGAGTCAGCTTGAGTATGAGAATAAAGGGTTGGACAATATGGTAACCATGGCCGACAGCAAAGAATGGGCAACCATCAGAATGTCAGGCCAGGCTTTTAGCCCGAATTCGAAAATGAATGTTTACTGGAATAAAAAAGATAAGAGCGTATTGATTAACTATGTGGCGATGGATTTACCAAAAACTGATGCCCAGCATGAATACCAACTTTGGGCGCTAGTAAATGGAAAACCTGTAAGCTTAGGGGTTTTCGGAAAAACTGATTCAGCTACTCATGAGGCCTTGCAAAAAATGCAAACCATACAAGAGGCACAGGCATTTGCTGTTACCATCGAACCGATGGGCGGTAGTGTTAATCCAACGATGGAAAAGCTTTCAGTGATGGGTGGTGTTTAATTAAATTTTAAATCATAAAATATATATGAATCCCGGCAGTTAACCTGCCGGGATTTTTTCTATACTATGATTTCTGTGCATATTTTACTTCTTCGTAAGGCTGAACCAAAACCCAGCCTTCGCCAAAAAACTCCAGTTGAAAAGATTCGCCACTTCCTCTTCCAATAAAAGAGCCAAAAGTGAGGTTGGTTTTAATATTTGGCGATAAATTTTCAGACCAGGCGACAGTAGCATTTGGATCAGTATATACCGGTTGGTTTGCGCTAACCCTTAACAAAATTGGTTCGCCGTGTGTGGTAATGGCGATGTAGCCACTTCCGGATAATTTTACCTGGAATAAACCTCCACTCATCATTCCAGCAACACTTTTCAGCATTTTAATTTCATTTTTAATGCTCTCTTCGAGTGCCAAAACATCATTGCCATTCACAAAAATAGATTCGTTTTGCAGTTTAATAATTTTTACTTTCTTGCCTTCGTCGGCCAGATAAAGTTTCCCCGTACCTGCAGCATGCATCAACGATGTGCCTTCTCCTGAAATTGCCTTTTTCAACAAACCACCCAAACCTTTACTTAGCAATCCTTCGCGTTTGAAATCAACATTGCCAATATAAGCCACCATCGATCCCGCTTTCGCTAATATTTTTTGGTTTTTAAGGTTTACTTCCAGCATTGCTGGCTTTTCCAACTCGAAAAAGTCGTTTTCGTTCGGATCTTCCGCCGATTCCCTGATCAACTCGTTGAGGGTATATTCTTTTTTTTCCATCGTAATTTAGTTTTATTTTTTTAACGTTCCTTGAGCAATCAATTTCTACACCAAAATCTAATGAAACTGATTATCTAATTTACTGCAACTTTAGCTGGAAGATAAGGTCAGTAAAATTTAAGCAAGTCGCTTGATTTCTACAGCTATCTGTTCAGCTAAGAGGGCCGCATTTACCACAATACGTTCAGTGGCCAGTTCATCTCCGGTTTTACCATGCAGGTAACAGGCTAAAATGGCAGCATCTTCCGATGAGTATTTTTGAGCAAGAAATCCTACAATTACCCCCGTCAAAACATCCCCCATCCCACCCTGGGCCATTGCCGGGTTACCCGTTGAATTGATATAAATTTTACCATCTGGTAAACAAATGAAGGTAAATTGATTTTTCAGGACAATTACTATTTTAAGTTTTTCAGCCTGAAACTTAGCGGTTATTACCCGATCCCACCAGCTGTCATGATCGCCAAAAAGGCGGTCAAATTCTTTCATGTGTGGTGTAATGATGCTTTTTGCAGGAATTCTTTCAATAAGATCCGGCCTTTCTGCCAACATGTTAAGAGCGTCAGCATCAATAACCAAAGGTTGGTTACTCAAAATAAGACGTTCCAAAAGTCGCTCATTCTCGATTGAAATTCCCAAACCCGGACCAATGGCAATGGCTTGAAATTTTGCAGGGTTTTCAATACGCGTAAACTCCTCTCTCGGCAAGGCCATTACTTCTGGCAATGTTGTATTCAATGCTATCAATCCGCTTGGCGGAATGCATGCTGTAATTAAACCCGCCCCCGTATGTAAACAAGCTTTTGATGCAAGCAGCGCAGCACCCATGGTATTGGTATTACCGGATACAATTAAAGCATGTCCATAGGTGCCTTTGTGACTAAAAAGTTTTCTGGGTTTAAGAATATGATGGATATCGGCTTCTTCTGTTAAAAGAAAATCAGTTTCTTGCTTCTGGATAAAATTTTCATCTAACCCTATTGCAACAACTTCATAAGTTTCAGTTGCCATTGCCGATTCCGGGAAGAAAAAGTTGATTTTGGGCCGTTGAAAGCAAATGGTTTTATAAGCTTTTACACCATTATAGTCAGCCCTTATTTTCCCCTCTGCAGGGAAACCAGTGGGCACATCAACAGCATAAACTTTTTTATTTAAGTTATTAATGTATCCGGCTAATTCGGCGTATTTTCCTTCTAGAGGCTTGTTTAAGCCAGACCCTAAAATCGCATCGATAATGATATCTGCTTTAACATTTTTCAATTCAGCAACGCTGTTAACTACAGTTTTTCTACACCTTGATTCATCTAAACGTTGTAAATTGATGAGAAAATCTTTACTTTTTTTATCACTGAAATTTAAGATGTAAACCTTTACATTTTCACAGCCATTGTTGCAAAGCAAATGAGCAATAGCCAATCCATCTCCACCGTTGTTTCCATTACCACAGAATACAGCAATTTTTTTACTGGCATCAAACTCATCCCTCAAAAAGCTTTGAACAAAAGAACGGGCGGCTTTTTCCATTAAATCAATAGAGGCAATCGGCAGATTAGCAATGGCATGTTCATCGGCCTTACGCATTTGTACAGATGTGAGCAATTTTTGCATATAACTAATATAAGATTATATGAGCTAATGCGAAGAATATCATTTTATTCAAAGCAGATTGCTAACCTAGATCAAGGTGAACAATTCGTTATCAATGGTGATCAGAATATACATTTTATAACCCTTTTAACGTTTTCTATCTAAATTAAATTAAACTCTAATCAAATGAATCAAAAACCATCAAATGCATTTGTGGCTGCGGCCTGGATTGCATTGGGCATCGGAATGATTGGCTTTATTGTAGGCCTTTGGCGTTCCGATATGCTCCTAAACGAAAAAGGATACTATTTTACCGTACTGATGTTTGGCCTTTTTGCCGTAATTTCATTACAAAAAGCTGTTCGTGATAAACTGGAAGGCATTCCTGTAACCGAAATCTATTATGGTTTAAGCTGGTTTTCTACCTTACTTACCATTACATTGCTTGTTATCGGTTTATGGAACGCTACACTTTTACCAAGCGAGAAGGGATTTTATGCCTTTGCCTTTTTACTCTCGTTATTTGGCGCCATCACGGTGCAAAAAAATACGAGAGACAGCCAGATTTTTAACAAATTAAGGGATTCGCAATAACCCGAATAAAGCCGGTAGTTAAACACTATCGGCTTTTTGATGTTTCACAGGAGCGATTAAACTTGCTTGAAATACAAGCAGTGCTTTCTTTGCCGCAAAATGGGTTTGAGTAATTACATTTAAATAATCTTCCAAGGCAGCAAACAAAACTTTCAGTTCCTCATCAAAGTATAAATCGGCGCCAAAATATTTGTAATCGTGATTCAAATATTCCTTTAAACGAAGCCGTTCCTCTATCTTAAAGCTATCTCGATATTGATCATCCTCTAAAATGAAGAGAATACTTTCCTTAAACCTTTTTTCTTCTTTTTTAACCAGTACGATCTTATTTTTAATAAAATTAGGGTGATTAACGCTGTGCAAAAAAGACGTAGAACTTAATAAATCGGTATAAATAATCTGTTGCTCCTTGAATTTATTGGCTATTTGCTGATAGGAAATCGCCAACCTTTCGAACGATTCATAAACATCCTGTGCTCTGGCTTCAAGGCGGAAATGCTCGAAAATTTTGAAATCAATATCATCCAGCTGTTCCATTTTAGTCTTCATTTCTGCATTCAGATATTCTAACATTTTTCTGCTATCAGCTTTTGAATATTTTAGCCCGCTATAGGTAAATGTTTTTGCTTCGATCAAACCAGAATCCAACCTGTCAATTACATTATAATCTGCCTCCAGCGCATTTAAATCATAAATCAAACTTAAATTTTCTTCTCCAAATAGTTCTACTATACTTAAGTTGGTTATGGTATTTGGTTTTGCAAAATCACTTGAGCTATACTTTGTGAACGGATTCCGAAAATCGAAATATCCATTAAATTCATCAGGGAAAGAATGATCATCATTTTGCCCGATTAGATCAACTTCAAAATCAGCTGCGCTTTGATTCACGGGGTCATTGCTGTAATTAACACCAGCAAACATAAAACCCGTAAGTTGCGCCGCAATTTCATCTTTCTTCACTAATAAATCTACCGCTAATCCATCCTGTTCATCTTCAACACCAGCATTCAACAGCTCTAAGCGTCTTATTCTATCTTCGGTTTCCGGATGTGATGAATATTCATGGTTAAAACTAAGTTTAGATTTGTTGAAACGATTGTAATAACTCAGATTGACTTCAGGAAAAAAATGAGTATAAGTCAGTTTATTTGCTTTGGCAATAAAATTCATTGCCATTAATTGTTGTGGATAAACATCTGCGGTTTTAATGTTGGCTTCGATTTTCCGATTGTAATAGCTAAGCACAGTGTCAAATGCCTGATTAGCAAGCTGCATCCGCAAGAGTGAATTAATAAGCGGCTTCGAACCCACCACATGCCCCGCCACGGCATCAGCATGATATTCCATCTCATGAGAAAGTTTGGAATAGTTTGTATTAAGCACTCCATAAACCTTAACTAAAATTTCCTGCATTAAAACAATAATTTTGTCTGATGCAAGAACAAATATCCCTAAGTAGGAATTTGATTCGGCAATTTTTCCTGTTACCTGATTGTAGCTTTCATTATCATACAAAATATCATGAATGATGCTATTTGCGTTATAAACATAACTGCCAACTTTCATACTTTTCTGCGAAAAATGTCCAAACTCATGCGCCAATATCGCTTTTAACTCATTTATTGTAGTGGTATTAATAAGGCCCATACCAATTTGAAGATTTTTGCGAATTGGCAAAAACATGCTCCAAAAGTTCGAATCATAAAAAACAGATGCATTAACTTCGGCAGAGAGATAAACTTTTTTAGGAAAATCGGTCTGTACTGCGCTTATGATTTCGTCAATCATCGAAAATAATTTTGGCTCCTCAACCCTTGTTACTTCAACCAAGTGTGAGCGGTCTGTTTTTTTATGCTTAAACATAAATTTAATCAGAAAAAAGAGGATCAAAAAGCCGAAACCAATCATACCGAGGCCTAGCAGAATGGTGTAAAAGTGAGTATAAAACTCCATTAACTTTATGCCCAGATAGCCACAAACCAAAGTTAATGTAACGGAGATGACGATGAGAAAAATATAGGTAAAAATGAACAGCAAAATTGCCCATATTGATTTAATAGCCGTTCTTCTAAAATCTTTGGATGGCTTGAGTGCGTTTTCCAACATGAGATGAGGTTTGTTTATGCAAGATAACAAAATCAGGATTTTCTACAATCTGTAGACCGTATAAAAAATTTATAAGCATATTTGCTTACTGGGCGATAAACATATATTTTAAAGGAAAAGCACAAGAAAACCATGTCAGATAAAATCATAATAGGAGTTACCGATTGTAGCAAATTCGATATTTACAGTGATTGGGTTTTAAGTTATGATAAGCGGGTTGAGGTGATAAAACTGGGCTATAAACTTGATAACTTTAATGATATTGAAAAATGTAACGGAATTGTTTTAACTGGAGGAGAAGACGTTCACCCCAGATTTTATAACCTTCCAGAGTATTATCACTATTGTTATGAAGATGATGTGGATGAAAAGCGTGACGCATTCGAATTTCAGGTTTTGGACTATACGGAGAAAAATGATGTGCCAGTTTTAGGAATTTGCCGAGGCATGCAAGTTGGCAACGTATTTTTTGGTGGCACTTTAATTCCTGATATAGCCTCCTGGGGAAAATTTGATCATAGTAAAATGCCTGATAAGAGTGACCGTTATCATGAGATTATTGTAAATGAATCATCATGGCTTAATACAATTGTTCATACCACTAAAGGCCTGGTAAATAGCAATCACCATCAAAGTACAGATCGTACCGGAAAAGGATTAGTAGTTAGTGCAATCTCACCTGATGGTGTTACCGAAGCGATGGAACGACTTGATCCAAATGGCAAATCATTTCTACTGTTTGTGCAATGGCATCCTGAAAGGTTAAAAGACCAGCAAAGTCCATTCAGTAAAAAGTTGCATGAGGCGTTTATTAATGCGATTATTTCCGGTAGGCAATAATGGATGTTACTTTAACATAAACACATTGCTGTCATTCCATTTTCCATCAATATAAGCACCGTTATAAGCACATTCCAATCCTTTTTTTTCATTAATGGTGATGGCGCTATACTCAAAACCATAAATTTCATACTGCTTTTCGGGCGTAACTAATTCAAGTGTATCGTGAATGGAAAACCCGTCTGTGTATCGGAATTCTTTTGTTTTTGGATCTTCTGTCATCACTTTTTTTACTGGCTTACCAGCACCGTTTTTAAGTTTCAAAGTTAATTTGTCAAGACCGGTGCGCTCTGGCAATACAAAAACTAAAGTCGTTGATTGATTAGCGTTTTGTTCACAACCACTTTTAAACTCCTCATCCTTAAAAATTTGAGATAAAAACCCGTAAACCATGTAAGCAATACCTACTGCTACAATCACGAAAATTATTTTTTTGTTCATCTAGAAATTTATAGTGGCACAAAGGTTTTTGTTATTCATTTTAGTAAGTGAAATTTATGCAAAATCCATTAAAATAAAATCAAAGCCATCTTTTTTTAATAAATTGCGGATTAATAATTATTCGATTATACCGCAGTTTATTGATAATGAAAAACCTATTTCGGATTTTTTCCATCTGCTTATTCTCAGCAAATTCTTACGCTCAAAGCATAATAAGTGAACCTGAAGTTGCTGAAGGCGACAGTCCGGTTGCGCAAGCGCAAATTGCCATCATACCAGAACCTGTTTCATTAATGAAAAAGGCTGGAACGTTTACGCTTCCGGAAAATATCAGCATTCAGGCATCTAAAAGTGAAGATTTGCAACAAGCGATAGTTGTGCTTTCTGAACGGATTGAAACGGCTACAGGAAAGTTTGTAAGCCGTGTAACTACTGCAAATCATCCTACCATTAAATTAATAATCAATCCGCAACCTGATGCGCAATTGGGCATGGAAGGCTATAAACTAAATGTAAACCCAACTCAAATTGTAATTAGCGCCAACAAACCCGCCGGAATTTTTTGGGGTGTTCAATCTTTAATCCAGCTTTTTCCAGTAGAAATTGAAAGTAAGGAGATGGTAGAAAACGTGAAGTGGAAATTGCCTTGTGTGGATGTGATCGATTATCCTAAGCTGGGTTGGAGGGGATTGATGTTTGATGTTGCCCGCCATTTTTTTACCAAGGAAGAAGTGAAAAAGTTTATCGATAATATGGTTCGCTATAAATTCAATCTTTTACACTTTCATTTAACTGACGATGAAGGATGGAG
>NZ_AJLG01000168.1 GCF_000258495.1 Pedobacter agri PB92 | reverse complement strand
ACGTACACACTCAATCTTCGCTCATACATTTGCGTGGCTCACGCACAGCCGATTATCGGATTGATATTTTCAAAAAACGCTAAAGGTTATGTCTTTTACCATTGCTTTTTACGTTCATCATCATGGCTCAGGCCATTTAATGCGCACCATGCAGATTGTTAATGCGCTAAAAGGTTATCAGGTGATATTAATGGGTAGCGGCCTTAACAAAATAAAGCAGTTGCCGCCACATGTTTCGCTGGTACATCTTCCATTAGATATTCCGGAAGAAAATGAGAAAGTAATTGAAAGCCCACTCCCGCCAGCCGGATTACATTATGCCCCATTGGGTATCCAGGGAAGCAGAGATCGGGTGGGCATCATGACTGATGTATTTCGGAGCCATTACCCTTTAATTTTGGTGGTCGATGTATCTGTTGAAGTTGCTTTACTGGCTCGTTTAGCCGGCATTCCAACGATCATCATCAGACAACACGGTAAACGTAATGACTTGGCACATCAATTGGCTTATGACAGTGCTGAACTTTTAATCGCTCCGTTTGCGAAATCCATGTACATCGGCGAAGAAGATCATTTATTCAAAAAAACGTTTTTTGCAGGTGGATTTTCAAAATTTGATCAGACAAAGAACGATCAGGAAACTGATCCGAAAATGATTTGTATCCTCGTTGGAAAAGGTGGTACATCGATAAACCCGGAGCTATTACAGCACATCGCTAAGTCCTGCCCTTCCTACCATTTTAACGTAATGGGATTGACTAATCGGGAGACTCATAATTTAAAGAATTTGCAATTCCATGGAGAGGTGAATGATCCTGCGCCACTAATTGGTCAAGCGATGCTGATGATGGGGAACACAGGCCATAATACCGTTATGGAAATGGCCAGTCTAAATAAAAGATTTATCGGCATTCCGGAAGCCCGCCCGTTTGAGGAGCAACTAGAAAAAGCAAAATCTATCGAAGGCCGATCGGGAATCTTAATTATACATCCGCACCAGCTATACCATACCAATTGGGCTGATGTATTTGAAAAAATCAGCAGTGAAGAACCAGATTGGAAAGATGTTATTCATGCAGCTGCGTTAAGCAACGTAGCTAATGCCATCATCAATACTGGAAAAAAATTTTTCTAAATATTAAGATTTTAGTGTTGATCAGTTCTCAATCAAAGGGTTTTCTCCTGCTCAGCCTGCAAGTGCTTTTGAACCAACGATTAACTCCTTTGTAAGCTTTTTAATTGTTACCTTACTCCTCTGATGAAAATGCATTCTCATGGCTGAAATAACCAGATTAATCGGTTCATAAACAATAGATGAATGCCCCTGCTGATGCAACCGCTGTTCTATTTTTTCCCATAGGGACTCGAAATAAATACTGGTATTAAAAATATTAACGAGTTCAACATCATCCATTTCTGCCCAATCTGCAAGTGCAGCTAAAGCTGATAATGAATAGGTTTCAAAATTGCCATTATTCCAAATATTTCTTAACCTGTTTTTGAAATCAAATTTAAAAATCAAGGCATCTAAAGATTCTACTTGCTGCTCTTCACTTCTTAAGCTCATTTCCGACCAATGTTTCAGCTGAACGGAAAAACCAAATTTAACCCGTCCATCTAACCTGCCAGACGTGTAAATGCGCACTTTTGGTGAGTGCCTGATTTTAGCATCTACCCGATTCAGGGCTTTGCGAAATTCTTCATCTTCCAAATAAGGGATCATGGGCAGGCGACCAGCTTTTTCATACATTTCGCAGGTTACGGCTAAACTAGGTCCATAACACTGAAAGTGGCGGGGCCACGGGTTTGTATCGCTGGGATCAATAGCCGATTCTAAACGGGTTTTTAAAAACCGGTAAGTGACATCCCTTAAATGATGACGCCTGCTGATTTCTGGTGTATCACGTGGTAAAATCCTACCCCCGATCACATCTGCACCCGCCGCTATTTCCTTCATAATATGGTAAACCCAATCCGGTGCTACTTCGCTATCTGCATCTGTAGAAACAATGATTCCACGTTTGCCTGCCACCTTCATTATACGCAGGTGTGCGGCATCCATCAATAATCTTCTGGCCGTACCAATATGAGCCTGTTTTTCCTCCAGTTCAATACATTCTACATGTAAATGAAATTCGGGGTATTGTTGCTGATACATTTTGCAGATATGGAAGGTATCATCAGTACAATTGTTCGCCAAAACCAAAACTTCATATAAATCCATATTTATCGCGATCCCCAGCTCGTTCAATTGTAAACGCAATGCATCAAGTGTTTTAACAATGAAACCAGATTCATTTTTCGCAGGAACAATTACAGACAGTTGAAGTGAGGGATGTACCTCTCCTTTGAAAAGAAACTTAGTTTCTATTGGTAAAAGCTGATTCATATATTTTAATTAATTCAACTTCCTGCGTTATGCAAGAGATTTAGGAATAACCGGATTAATAAGCCGAAATAGGAATTGTCATTTGCGCTACACAACTACAAGTTGACAACAGCAATTTTTAATCAATTGTTTAATTTATTCATTCCGATTTCTACGGGAATAAATCCGGTCGGAAATAGTGTGATGCTAAACCATTCTAAAAGATATATAGATTGTTGACATCTTAGTTGATCTTAAAATCTATTGTCATTCATTAAATTAAATAGCATTTATCCCGACATTAGAATTATTCAAATTTGTTTTATTGATTTATTAGATTTGAGCATGAAAAACACGGGGAAAGCTACAAGTCATGATCAGGAGAACCTAAAAAACGATTTTTCCTTCAATGAGGGAGATCATCTCTCTTCTCTATCTTTACTTAATGCCTTGCCCCAGCAAGTTTGGACAGCCGGAAGCGATGGTAAAATCGATTATGTTAACGATACCATTTGCCGTGATTTTGGCTATCCGCAGGCTTTAATTATCGAAAGCGGCTGGGAAGCCTTTGTTCATCCGGAAGACATTACTGAAAGTATTGAACGGTGGCAGGAGGCACTTAACACCGAAAAAGAATATGTTACAGAATTTCGCTTGCGCTTTACCGATGGACAATACTACTGGCACCTGGCAAGAGCTGTTTTGGTTAAACGGACAGGAAAACCTTCCATTTGGGTAGGCACCAATACCAACATTCAAAGTCATAAAGATATTGAGTCGCGTAAGGATGAATTTATCTCTATAGCCAGCCATGAACTAAAAACACCGCTAACCTCTATCCGTGCTTACAACCAGGTAATGTTGCGCAAAGCGAGTGATGGCACAATAAAAGACTATTTATTGCGAACACAGGGACAGCTTGCCCGGCTTGAAAAATTAATTAAAGATTTATTGGATGTGAGCAAAATTAATGCTGGCAAAATGTCGCTCAACTTAGAAAATTTTAATTTTTCAGAAATGCTTCGTGATGCCATATCAGCCGCTCAGTCAGTCTCTACAAAACATAAAATTATTCTAACTGATGAATTAAATCTTGAGTTTACCGGCGATCATTACCGTTTAGAACAGGTTGTACAAAATTTCTTATCTAATGCGGTAAAGTATTCTCCTGAAGCAGATCGGGTTTTAGTAAGCACCAATATTAAAGATGGAAATGTGATCGTTTCGGTAACAGATTTTGGCATTGGCATCGAGCGCTCGCATTTAGGCAGGCTTTTCGACAGGTATTATCGGGCTGACAACTCCTCAAGCAGATTTGATGGACTTGGATTAGGACTATTCATTTCTGCCGAAATTATTAAAAGGCATGGCGGAAGTTTTTGGATAGAAAGTGAGCTTGGAAAAGGTGCCACATTTTTCTTCAAACTACCACTGGAAGCAGACCACCCTATCCAACCAGAAATTAAAACAAAAATTAACTATAAAGACCGATACCTTAGCATCTCCTGTCCGCAGGATGATGACATTATGTACGTGGAATGGACAGGCCATCAAGACATGCGATCGGTAAAACATGGTGGCGCTTTGATGATCGAGTATTTTAAAGCAAATCCACGATCTAAAGTTTTTAACGATAACCGTTTGGTATTGGGCACCTGGTCAGAAGCATCAGACTGGGCAGCTGAAGTATGGTTGCCGCTGATGGAACTGGCTGGCCTGAAATATTTGGCTTGGATATTTTCTGCCAGTGCTTTCAGCCAGTTATCTGCTCAAAAAAGTGTAGACAATGAAGAGAAAACATCAGAAATACTATTCTTTTACCAGGCTGATGAAGCATTGACCTGGTTAAGAAACATCAATCAAAAATAGCTTATTGAAAGATTTTATTCCTGTGCAAACGATGGTTTAGGAATTAAATATCAGGCCATAAAAAAGCCGGCATCATTGTAATGATTGCCGGCCCATTCAAAAATGCTTAAATTATTTTACGTCGTTTTTAACCTTGTTAGCTGTACGCTGTCCAGGTAAATAAATTTGAAAACCAAAAGATAAATTTAAGTTACTTTGTGTAGTAGCACTACCGAAACCAACTAATCCATTATATTTCAATAATGTTTCTAAACCGATGTTTGGCGTAATAAAATAGGCAAAACCCGGACCAACACTTAAGTTTAAGCCGTTTGTATTTCCACCACCTTTACTTACGTTTACACCACCAATACCTGCAGTAGCCTCTGCAAAGAAACGTCCGTGACGGATAACTTCCACATCACTTCCAGCATAATAACGTCCTAATGCACCAACACCATAACTGGTTGTAGTATTTGAATTTTTGGCCGTTTCTAAACCAAAATTTACATAACCACCTAATGCAACATTATCCTGAATAAACCAGGCAGCCTTTGGCGTAATATCTACACTGAAAATTTTAGGATCATCTAACCCCAAATTGATGTTTGTTAGGTTTCCACCTACCATTACATTACCTTTTTGAATCTGTGCGTTAGCCACACCAGCAAATAATGCGAAAGAAAATAAGCTCGAGATAAAAATCTTTTTCATATAAATGTTTAAAATGATCATCATTATTGATAACCACCCCTTCAACATGATCTGGCAAGAAATGTTTTCAAGTTTTACAAGCATACTGATTATGAGAGAGATAGATTTTTATTAAACTTCTTTAAAGAGTATCACTTCAAGCAAAATTCATCGAAATCCTTATCAATACGCTTATCATAATCTTCCATCAAACCCTTAATTCAAATTCCTGATTAAATCCTGCATCATATACCTTAAAAGTGATTGGCCATTCTTCTTTTATCAATTGCGGAACAAAATCACTGAATATCTTTTCAAAAGTTTCAAAGTCAATATCTGCTTTGGTAACGATCAAATAATTTGATTCTGATTGCACCACCACTTCTGCTACAAAATCTTTCCAGCGGTTTTTAATTAATTTTGGCAAATGCAGAAACTGCTGGGCCATGATGAATTTGCTAATGGATTTTACAAATTCTTCATCCAGTTTCTGATCGGCAAGATTTCGCCAATGCCCATTCGACAAATCAATTTGCCCTAAAATCTCATCATCATTGAGGATTAAAAATGAATGATGATTTTCTTCCTGCAATAACAGATAGGCACTAAATCCTAATTCTTGGGTAGGATCTTCGTGAAGGTAATGAAGTTTAATCATGTAATAAGGGATTAATTATTCTTCTGAATGTAAGATTGATACGCGGCTTCATGTATTGTTTTGATTTAGCAATGCGATGATCCCATTTTTGCTGTAAATCTCCTTTCATTAAAAGTAGAGATCCGTGTTCCAAACGGATGGAATATTTCTCGGCATGATTTTCCTTGAGCCGGATATCGAAACAGCGAACCTGTCCAAAAGAAAGAGAAGCAATAATGGGATGAGACCCCATCACGGTTTCATTATCACTGTGCCAGGTTACCGAATCCTGTCCGTTACGATAGTAATTGAGCAATACGGAATTAAAATTAATACCTGCAACAGGTTCTACCCTTTCTTTAAGTTGGAGCAGTTCTTCAGTCCATTTTAATGGTATTGATTTACCAAGAGCATTGTAGTCTATTTGTTCAGGATCACCATACCAGGCTGATAGCCGTGGTGTGATAACTTCCTTATCATAGTAACGTACTACTTTTTGTTTCCAGGGTGTATTTTGTATCAAATGCGCCAACATTTCATCGCTGAAAGCAGGCGCTAAAAAATCGCTTTGATAAGTTAAAATATCTACAGGCAATCCAACAGTTTGCCCTGCTTCAGCAAAAAAACTCAATTGTTCCATACGTTAGCAAAGGTGCAAAACTTTTTATAAATTACTAATATTTTTAGCATTATATTTGCCTAAAATATTAAAAATAGGAGGTTAATTATGGAAAAAGCATCTAAACAGCACATCATTGCAGATTTGAAAAAACAAATTCTGGGCATGCAAGGTTATGGTACACTGAGCATTGAGGATGATGTTTTTCCGCAATTAAAACTATTGGCAAAAGCTTTTCCAAACCAGCATTTTCCGCTTACCGGTATCCATGAGTTTATCGCTAACGAAACTGAAGATGCTGCTGCAAGTACGGGTTTCATCAATGCAATCCTTTCAGCATTAATGCAAACGGGTGGCCCTTCCATATGGATTAGTGCTACGCGAAACGTTTTTCCTCCAGCCATGCAGCGCTTTGCCTTACAACCCGACCAGATTATTTTTATCGACCTTAAAAACCACAAAGAAATATTATGGGTCTTAGAAGAAGCTTTAAAATGTGAAAATCTGAGTGCAGTAGTGGCCGAAATCCCCGAACTGAGTTTTAGTCAATCCAGAAGGTTACAATTGGTAATCGAAAAAAGCAAAGTTCCGGCTTTTATTATTCGACACCAGCCCCAACAACTTAATAATACAACCTGCCTTGCCCGTTGGCAAATTAAACATTTACCCAGCATATTACCAGATGGGATGCCAGGCGTGGGTCAGCCTTCATGGTCTGTAGAATTGTTAAAAGTGAGGAATGCACAACCCAGCAGTTTTAAACTCTCCTGGAATGGAACGTGCTTTCAAAACTTCGAACAGCAAACTGAAGTATTACAAACATTTAGAAAACTACAAGCAAGTTAACATGGGAAAGCGTTTTGTGAGCATTTGGTTTCCGTTTTTATTAACGGACTGGCTCGGCATCCGCAGGCCAGCACTAAAAGAGGTGGCTTGTGTATTTACTGCTGCTGTTAAAGGCCGTATCATCATCACGGCCTGCAACGCGTTGGCTTCAAAACAAGGTATACAAATAGGCATGGTGCTGGCGGATGCCAGGGCACTGGTACATGAACTGGAAGCTTTTGATGATAAACCCAATCGAAACGCTAAACTTTTACAGGGATTGGCAGAGTGGTGCATTCGATATACTCCTTTTGTGAGCATTGACTTACCCGATGGCATTTTGCTTGACGCTTCAGGCTGCACTCATTTATGGGATACAGAAGCACATTATCTTGCCCAAATCAGCAAACGCCTGAAAGAACTGGGCTACACCAATAAACCAGCCATTGCCGATACCATTGGAACAAGTTGGGCCGTTTCCCGTTTCAGCACTCAGGAATTTGTTGTTGCGCAAAAAAGGCAATATTACGCTTTGCTTTCATTGCCACCGGCCGCTCTTCGGCTGGAGCAAAGTATCTTAGATCGTTTAAATAAACTGGGGCTGCAAAAAATTGAACGTTTCATTCAAATGCCTCGCAGCGTTTTACGTCGCCGCTTTGGTGAAAACCTGTTGCATCGCATTGGCCAGGCGATGGGTGATGTACCAGAAGTATTTAATCCGATTGTAGTTGTACCCGAATATGAAGAACGCCTGCCCTGCCTGGAACCCATCAAAACGGCAACGGCAATTGAAATCGCCATTAAAAAATTACTGGAACAGCTTTGCAGCCTACTAAAAAAAGAAGGTTTAGGTTTACGTAGCGCTGAACTGAAAGGTTTTAGGATAGATGGAAAAATCATCCGCACCAGCATTGGCACCAATCAAAGCAATAATGATGTTCAACATTTGTTTAAACTCTTTGCTTTAAATATTGATAAATTGGCTCCCGGTTTAGGCGTGGAACTTTTTGTATTGACCGCAAATAAGGTAGAACCCGTTATTCAGGCCCAGGATAAATTATGGATAACTCAGTCAGATCTCCAGAGCCCTGCCCTTTCTGCCCTGCTCGATCGTGTAGCAGGAAAAGTAGGTCTAGCTGCGATTCGCCGTTTTTTGCCACAGGCGCAATATTGGCCGGAACGGGCGATTAAAAAAACAGCAGCACTTAGCGAGAATAGTAACCTGCCCTGGCATAATCCATTGGGCCGCCCAATCCACCTGTTGCACCAACCCGAAAACATACAGGTTACCGCTCCTATTCCTGATTATCCGCCATTAATCTTTATTTACAAGGGAAAAAAACACAATATTAAAAAAGCTGATGGACCCGAGCGCCTGGAGCGTTCCTGGTGGCTGGAGGATGGCGAGCATCGCGATTATTATATTGTGGAAGATGATGATGGATGTCGCTATTGGCTGTTTAGGGCCGGACATTATTCTGCCGAAAATTCACGCTGGTTTATTCATGGTTTTTTTGCCTGATCATGATGGAATATACTGAACTACAGGTAACCAGCAATTTCAGCTTTTTAAGGGGAGCTTCACATCCTGAAGAATTGGCGGAAGAAGCTGCTAAAATGGGCTACACCAAAATTGCCATTACTGATCACAATACGCTTGCTGGCATTGTTCGGGCGCATGCTGCAGCAAAAAAAACTGGGAATAGAAATTATTCCGGCATGCCGGCTAAATTTAGCTGACGGACCAAGTCTGCTGGCTTATCCCACCAATCAGGAAGCTTACGCCCGCCTATCGGCTTTAATTAGTTTGGGTAATTTGCGTACAGAAAAAGGCAGCTGCCTGATTTATCGCAAAGATGTTTATGCACACGCTGCAGGAATTTTATTTATTGCCATCCCGCCTGATACACTTTCTGCAAATTTTGATTTTGAATCAAATTTCCCAAACGACCTTGCGGAGTACAAAAAAAATCTTCATGATCAGCTTTATCTTTCCATTTCGAGGAATTATCAAGGCGAGGATCAAAAAAGGATGTTCCGGTTAACACAACTTTCTCAAAATTTAAACATTCCTTTAGTAGCTACTAATGATGTATATTATCACACCCCATCACGTCGCGAACTTCAGGATGTATTAACCTGTGTACGTGAAAAATGCACCATCCAAACGGCAGGTTTTCATTTATTTCAAAATGCCGAACGCCACCTTAAAGCCCCTGAAGAAATGCTGAGGCTTTACCGGAAATATCCGCAAGCCTTGCAAAATGCGGTTTACATTGCCAATGCTTGTCAGTTTAGTTTAAGTAGCCTGAAGTATGTTTATCCGGAAGAAATTACAAGTGGAGAGAAATCTCCATTAGCCGAACTCACCGATTTAGCCTGGAAAGGCGCACATGAAATTTTTGGCGATGATTTGCCTGAAAAAATTGTCAGCAACATTAACCATGAACTGAAATTTGTGGAAGAAATGGAATATGCTGCCTATTTTTTAACCGTTTACGATATTGTTCGTTTTGCCCGTGAGCAGAAAATTCTTTGCCAGGGTCGTGGTTCTGCAGCCAATTCTACCATTTGTTATTGCCTGGGCATCACTTCTGTTGATCCTACAAAATTCGATTTATTATTTGAACGTTTTATTTCTTCGGCCCGTAATGAACCACCTGATATTGATGTGGATTTTGAGCATGAACGCCGGGAAGAAGTAATTCAGTACATCTACGAGAAATATGGCCGGGACCGGGCAGCAATTGTGGCTACTGTAACCCAGCAAAGGCAAAAAGGCGCCATCAGAGATGTAGGCAAAGTTATGGGACTTTCAGTGGACACCATTAACCGGCTTTCGGCTTCTATTTGGGAATTTACGGATGAATGGTTTGAAGGCAATCGCCTTACAGAACAAGGCCTTAACCCAAATGATCCCTTGTTGAGAAAAGTGCTTTCCCTTACCGGCCAAATGATGGGTTTCCCCCGCCAGTTGGGTCAGCACACGGGCGGTTTTGTGATTACGCAAGGTAAACTGACTGATCTTTGTCCTATCCTAAATGCCCGCATGGCAGACCGCACCAATATTGAATGGAACAAAGATGATATCGATACCCTTGGCTTTTTGAAAATTGATATTCTGGCTTTAGGCATGCTCACCTGCATCCGCAAAGGTTTTGATTTGGCAAAACAGCACTATAACCTCGATCTGACCATGGCAAAGATCAATGAAAATGACGATCCAAAAGTTTATGAAATGATTAGTCATGCAGATACCATTGGAGTATTCCAAATTGAAAGTCGGGCTCAACAGTCCATGCTTCCTAGATTAAAACCTAAACGTTTTTATGATCTGGTGATCGAGGTGGCCATTGTTCGGCCTGGGCCTATTCAGGGCGATATGGTTCATCCTTATTTGCGAAGAAGGAATGACGAAGAAGAAGTAAGTTATCCATCGAAGGAACTGGAGGAGATTCTCAGTAAAACACTTGGCGTTCCACTATTTCAGGAGCAGGCGATGAAAATTGCCATTGTGGCGGCTGGTTTTACCCCTACCGAAGCCGACGAACTTCGCCGGAGTATGGCAACATTCAAACTGAAAGGCATGGTTACCCAGTTCGAAAAAAAATTAATTTCGGGCATGGTAGCCAAAGGCTATGATGAAGATTTCGCTAAGCGAATATTTAAACAACTGGAAGGTTTTGGAAGTTATGGTTTCCCGGAAAGCCATGCCGCTAGTTTTGCCTTGCTGGTTTATGTTTCCTGCTGGTTAAAATGTTATTATCCAGATGTTTTTGCAGCAGCATTACTCAATAGCATGCCAATGGGATTTTATCAGCCTGCCCAAATTGTAATTGATGCCCGAAAACACGGCGTAGAAGTTCGGCCGATAGATATAAATCATTCTTTTTATGACAATACCTTAGAAGAAAAAGCTGGAA
>NZ_AJLG01000167.1 GCF_000258495.1 Pedobacter agri PB92 | reverse complement strand
TTCATTATATGAAATTTTAAAAATTCCAATTTCGTTTATTTCAGTAGGCGTATTTATGATTTCACGTTCGATTGTTATTATTTCCAACATAACAGGATCTTGTTCATTTTATTTTATCTGTTGGCAATCTTTTTACGACAAAATTAATTGAAGGCATTGCCTATTTGTCGGGTAATCTAAAGTTGTCTACCATTTTTGAATGAAAAATAAATGCTTTAGTATATAGGTATAGCTGGCTAATATTCAGTAAGTTAGGCCGATAAGATGAATATAAATTTCTTTCGGTGAGCAGAAATGCAACTAGAGCAATCGTTCCAATCGCTATATATTTACGATGTGCTTTGGGCTTTCCTGGAATTTCGCGTGAAAAGTGGAGTCATGGCATACCTCCTGGGAAGAAAGATTTATTAAATGGTTTCATCCGCCACCGGGAAGGAAGGGTATCAATTATCTATCAAAGGTTCATAATAGCCGAAAATATTCATTTGTAAATAAATAAAGTCGTATGAAGCCCGTAAGCATCAAATACTTGACTAGCCTTTTGCTTCAATAGCAATTAAACTCATCAAAAGATATCAAGAAATTTGCTATTTAATGGTTGGATTAATTAATCTTTTATTTGGAAGTCGAAAAAATAGCATTAGTTATAAGCTAAATCGTTAAATCAACTGGTTTGGCTTTGCTGTTTTTCTAGTTTTCTGAATCTTGGAATCATTTAAAAACCATTATTCTGCGCCATAGATAGGTAAATGTTAAGATTTTATAGGCTTAATTTGTATTTTTGCGTAAATGCCCTTTGATAATCTGAACGATAGCGAAGAATTAAGATACCTCGAAGACTTAAAAGTTGGGAAAAGGGATGCTTTTGATTTCATTTATGCTAGATATAGTAAAATGTTGCTTCCAAAGATGCAGCGAATGATTAAATCAAGTGAAATTGCTGATGAATTAATGCAGGATTGTTTTTTTAAAAAGTCTGGCTAAATAAATCGGAAATCGATCTCGAAAAATCATTCAAAGGCTGGATTTTTACCATCGCTCAGAATACCATCTATGCCTATTACCGCAAATTAGCGCTTGATATCAAAATGCAAAGGCATCTTCTGGAAACTTTTGCGGAATTCTACAATCAAACAGAAGATTATATTTTCAATAAGGAACGTCTTTCCTTGTTGAATGAAGCGATAGAAAAGCTTCCTGCACAACGTAAAGAGATTTTTAAGCTTTGTAGGATAGAAGGAAAGAGCTACCAGGAAGCCGCAGAAATATTGTCTTTAAGTCCATCAACGGTGAGTAATCAACTGGTCAGTGCTACCAAATATATCAAACGATATGTCTTTTTTCACGCTCAGGAATTCATTCTGCTTTGCATTGCGGCTTACCTCAAAAAATAAAATAAAAAAAACAAAGCATGAATAGTGTGTTTCGCAATCTCGTGCATATTATACTATGACAACGATGGAAGAAAACACTTCAAAACCAGAATTATTCGGAAAATTTCTTGCTGAGAAAAGCAGTGCTGCCCAATTGAATCAACTTTTTGATTACTTCGGCAATGCTGATCAGGAGGAGTTGGAAAGATTGATCCGTGCCGAATTTGAGAAGGACACACAAGATTTAAGCGAAACTGATCAGCCGAGACTTGATTTGATTTATTCAAATCTCACGAAACAGCTATTTGCCAAGCCGGAAAGCAACTTGCTCAGAGTACTTAGGTCTGAAATAGTAAAAATTGCCGCTGCCATTTTAGTGTTTTTTTCAATTGGCCTGATGATCTTTAAGTTTTTGAATCCCACCCATAACGTCGTTCCGGGTGCTGCTATCGCCACCTTAAGTTTTAATGGTGCAAAAGCTAAACTCGGAGCAGTTCAAAAGGGAGTGATTTATGCGCAAGGTGGTATTCAGATTATTAAGAAGGCTGACGGTTCAATCGTTTACATGGCCGTAAATGCTGATGCTGCAACTGCTTCTAAATTGAATACCCTGGAAACGCCAAATGGTGGTGAGTACAGGATTACACTGGGCGACGGCTCGGTTGTGATGTTGAATGCCGGCTCAAAACTAATCTTCCCGATGGATTTTCGCGGACCGGAAAGGAAGGTTTATGTAGAAGGAGAGGCTTTCTTTAACGTAACAAAAAATCCTGAGAAACCTTTTATTGTGGCCATCGGTGGCAGTGAAATTAAAGTCTTAGGCACACAGTTTAACGTAAGCAGCTATCCTGAAAATGAAGGAACGGAAGCAACTTTATTGGAGGGCAGTATTCAATTCTCCAACACAAGCGGCAAAGTTGTTTTAAAACCAAATCAGCAGGTAATTGCAGGTTACAGTACATTAAATGTGCGTAATGTTTCTGCTGAGGATTTTAGCGCATGGACCAAAGGCGAATTTTTGTTTAATGATACGCCATTGGCTGTTGTAATGCAGAAGTTAGCCAGATGGTATAACGTCGAAGTAGATTTGACAGTTTTACCGAAGAAAAATCTCTACATGAAAATATCCCGCAGGGCGGATATTGATGAGGTGCTGGGAAACATTTCAAAAGCTACAGGCCTAGAATTTAATTTGAAAGCGAATAAAATTGTATTAGAAGAGTAAGATTCCCCGTCGTCGTCAACTAACAACCAACCAAACTAATTTTTATGACAAACCACTACTTTCGCTTCGTCCGATCGGGATGCGGCTATTTATTAAACTGGTCTGCATTTTTATTAATAACGATGTTAATTTCGTTTGATGTAAATGCGCAAAATACCCAGTACAACTTTAACAAAGCGCCACTTAACAGTGTTATTTCAGAGATATCAACAAAAACATCCTACGAATTTGTTTATGATGCTGAATTGGTAAAAAAAGCTAAGCCGATTGATCTGAGCCTAAGCACATCAAATATTAAAACATTGATGGATGCGGTAGTTAAAGGGCAAGCTTTTAGTTATGAAATTCGTAACAACAGAACAATTGTATTAAAAGCTGTTTTTGAAAATCTGGAGGACTACATGCTCCATGGTATGGTCACCGACAGTCTGGGCGGGCCATTACCCGGGGCATCTGTAAAAATCAAAGGTACAAATAGATATACAACCACAGATGGAAACGGTCACTTTAACATGAACCTAAATAGCCAGTTTAATACTTTGGATATTAATTATATCGGATACCTTTCCGCTACACAAAAATTTGATAAAGATGCTGCTTTGAAAGTTGTCACTGTTAAACTGATGGCAAACTCATCATTACTGGCTGATGTGGTAGTAAATGGATTTCAATCTTTACCAAAAGAAAGACAAACAGGATCATTTGCAGTTGTTGATAGTGCAACATTAAACAGGCAAATTAATCCCGATTTGTTAGCAGCCCTGGAAGGTAAAGTTGCCGGTTTGATGTATACCAAAAATCCTAATGGATTGAGTGCAGATCAACCAGTATTAAGAGGTGTTGGTACCTACTCTGCTAATGTAGGCACAAGCCCTTTGATAGTGGTAGATGGTTTGCCTTCAGAACTTACTCTTGACCAGATTAATCCATATGATGTAGAGTCAATTACAGTATTAAAAGATGGTGCAGCAGCATCAATATATGGTTCAAGATCTGGTAATGGCGTTATTGTAATTGCGACCAAAGGTGGAAAAGCAAAGGGTGTAAACATCACTTTAAATGCTGATTTATTTATTTCAGGAAAACCTGATATAGCTAAGATGCATTACGCATCGACAAGTGATTTAATAGATTATGAAACTGCAGTGTATAATACAGAAAGAGCTCGTTTTACTACTACAGAATCGATGTTTAGTGGCTATGGAAACGTGAATAATGGCACAATAAAATATTATTCACCACTGTACGAACTATATCGTCAGCAAGCTACCGGAGCTATTACTACTACTCAGTTAAATAACACTATTAATCAATTAAGGCAGAATGATTACATTAAAGATTACGTTGATAATATTTGGCAAAATGAAGTAAGGCAGCGTTATAATTTGTCTTTCAACTCTGGTAACGGAAAGAGTAGCAATTATCTGTCACTGAATTATGATGCATCAGATGAGCGCATGAAATATGACAACTCCGAAAACTTTAACATTTATAACAAATCGACGTTTAACTTAAAAAAATGGTTAACCGCCACAATTGGTATAAATGCTTCATATAATACAAGTACAACAAGTAATTTTGATTATACAAACTATCTGTTACAGCCAAGATATGCACAAATTACTGATGCAAACGGAAATCTGGTTTATTCCGATTATGTGAATTTAAACGACGGCTTTAGCTCTTCTGGTGCAGTAAATGGGGCGGTAATTTCAACTTTAAAAAACAATAACAATTTCAAATCATTTGGTTTTAATCTTCTTGAATCGATGCAAGAGGGTTTAGCCAAAAATAAAGCAATAAACATACGGACGTTTGCAAACTTAAAGGCGAATATTTACAAGGGTTTAAGCTACAGCATGCAGTTTCAATATGAAAATAGAAATGCTGATAGTGAATCTTTTTATGATAAGAATAGTTATAGAATGCGTTATGCCTATAATTATTTAACAAGTTACAATGCCACAACAGGAATTTATACCCGTAATTTACCTGATGGTGGCAGATATTATCAACTCAATAGAAAAAGTAACAGCTATACCTTTAGAAATCAGTTAAGTTATGATAATAGTTTTGGCAAAAATCAGGAACATAATATAGCTGCAATTGCTGGGGTAGAGATGAGGCAAACGCTAACACCAAGAAGTTTGGAAACCGTAAGGTATGGTTATGATCCAGTTACTTTAAGCTCGACTACGTTAAATATGGCTACTTTGAGTACCGCAGGTATAACCAGTTATATTGGAGGTACGCGTACTTTAAGTGCTTTGGCAACTAAACAAGAGCAAATTAAACATAGATACCTTTCTGCTTACAGCAATATGAGCTATACTTTTCAGGGGAAATATAACTTAACTGGAAGTGTTCGTGTAGACCAGGCAGACTTATTTGGTGTAGATCCTCAATACAAAAATCGTCCACTTTGGTCAGTTGGTTTGGGTTGGAATGCCAACCGCGAGGAGTTTTTGAAAAATATAGAATGGTTAAACATGCTTAAAGTAAGGGCAACCTATGGAATAAATGGTAATGTTGATCAAAGCTCATCGCCATATTTAACGGCAACATTAAGAAATGATGTTTTATTCCCTTCACTTCAATACACCAACATATCAACACTTCCAAATCCTAAATTACGTTGGGAGAAAGTTGCCTCAACTAATTTTGGTATCGATTTTTCAACTTTAAACAACAGATTAAGGGGAAGTGTAGATTTCTACAGCAAATACAGCAACGATTTACTCGTAACTACAGAATTAGATCCAACTGTTGGCGCAATATCGAGGATATTAAATAATGGTGCGTTGAGAAACAGAGGCATTGAATTAAACCTTACAGGCGATTGGTATAAAAACAATGATTTAACATTTAGTTCGCAATTTGTAATCGGCTTCAATAAAAATAAAGTAATGGAGGTTAATACTGCTGCTCAAAATGCTTATTCATATGTGGGTGCACCAGCTAATTACTTTTTCATCAATCAACAATTTAATTCTTTATACGCTTATCGATATGGAGGTATGACAAATGGTTATCCATATTTTTTAGATGAAAATGGAAATTCTAACGTTACCTTCAACGCTGCAGGAGTGCCTACAGCAGTAAAAGATATCACAAATACAAGCGCTATTGTAAACATGGGATCTTTAACACCATTATATTCTGGATCATTCAGTCAAAGAGTGAGCTATAAAAGTTTTGAATTAAGCGCAATGCTGGTTTTTTCGGGCGGTAACAAATTAAGAAAAGACGTAACTGATTTATCATCGAACACAGTTTACGATCAGGATATTACACAAAGATGGACAGCCACTACAACTAGTGAATTGCCACGTCTATATGTAGATTATGCAACGTCGGCATTAAATTATGCTTCCACATTGAGTTCATTATGGAAATATTCTGATATTCAGGTGCTAGATGCTTCATACATTAAGTTGCGTAACATCATACTGTCCTATAATTTACCTCAGCAAGTTAGCCGTTTAATTCACGTTAGTAATGTTCGTGTATCAGGTCAGGTTAACAATTTATGGTATTGGAGTGCGGCTGGCGACGATATCGATCCTGAAACCTATTCTGCAAATTCTGGCACCAGATCATTGCAAATACCTAAAACCTTTATTCTTGGTCTTAATGTAACTTTTTAATTAAAAGATGAAAAAATATTCATACATAGTAACAATCTTACTGGCAGTTCTGGTATCGGGTTGTGAAAAATATACTGACGTCGTTCCAACAGGTTCCATAGTAGTGGAAACTGCTGAAGACTATTATAAATTAGTTTCATTACCCAATAGAGCTTATCCAATTAATAATTTTCAATACCTGGTTGATGATCAGTGGATTCGTGAATCTTATGTAATTGGTCAGAGAAAAAGCATCGACATTATTAATTTCACTTTTGATGATAGTGATGCCCGTACTAATTTGTTATCAGGATCATCCTTCTATAATCAGACTTATTCTTACATTAATCGATGGAATACAGTTATATCACTTGTAGATGGGAGTAAAGGTGAGGATAATATCAAGCAGTTAGCTAAAGCTGAAGCTAAAATTTACAGGGCATTTGATCATTTTATGTTGGTAAACGTGTACGCAAAGGCATATGATCCAGCTACTGCAGCTACTGATGGTGGCATTTGTATAATGGACAAATATGATCTCGAAGCAAAACCAATAAAATCAACAGTTGCTCAGGTATACGATTTTATTCAAAAAGATATCGAAGATGCACTCCCTTATCTTCAAAAAGTAACTGTTGATCCATACCATCCTTCTTTAGCGTTTGCTTATGGTTTAAAAGCTAAAATTCATCTATTTAAACATGAGTTTTCTTTGGCTAAAGAAGCTGCTCAAAAATCATTAAGTTATAATAATACGATATATGATTTAGTAGCATACAGCAAATTAGGTGGGCCCAGTACGCTTCCTGTTTTAGCAGGAGAAAATCAAGAGGTATTGAGCTTTATGTATATGACTGGATATACGGAAATGAGTTTTGCCTACACCTGTATTCTAAGCCCAGAATTGGTTAAGCTTTTTGGAGCAAATGATGCAAGATTTAATCTGTTTATGAACACCACAAGCACAAGTTTGCTTGATCCTGGTGCCGGAACAGCTTATTTCAGTGTTAATTATACCAAGTTCTTTTACCCAACAGTTGGAATGAAAACTACTGAGGTATACTTGATGTTAGCGGAGTGTTATGCCCGGGAAGGCAGTCTTTCAGAGGCTATGGGTATAATTAATCAATTAAGGGCTAAGCGTATTTTAAGTGGTATAACGACTCTTCCAGTACCAGGAACTATAAAGGGAACTATGAATATCATTATCGAGGAGAGAAGGAAAGAATTGCTACTTGGATTTCATCGGTTTTTTGATTTGAAAAGGCTAAACAATGAGCCTGATTATGCTAAGACAGTTACACATACTTTTCCCATTGTAAATAAAACTGTTCCTCAAGTTACCTATTCCCTGAGTCCGAATTCAAGATTGTATATCATTCCATTCCCATCAGGAGCAATGAAACTCAACCCTAACTTAAGATTAAATACCAACGAAACCCTTCCGTTTTAAGATGAATTTTAAACAAATTTTATTTCCGATTTCATTTGCGCTCTCGCTAACAGCATTTGGTCAGAAATCGGTTACAAAACCTGACAGTTCTGCGAAAAAAGCACCTGTAGAATATGCCAAGGTAATTCCGGCAACGGCAATTGGACAAGATGGACTTTTTAATGTTCGGCAGGTAGATCAGAAATGGTATTTCGAGGTGCCTGATACTTTGTTAGGGCGTTACTTACTTGCCGTTACCCGTTACATTACCACACCTCAGGGCTTTGGCAGTTTCGGTGGGGAGAAAGTGAATGAACAGACGCTTTACTTTCAAAAAGGAAACAATAATAACCTCTTTTTAAAAGGAGTTGTTTACCGCCAGGAAACTAAAAATACGGATGGACCAATTTATCAGGCGGTGATGCAATCGCAGGAAAGTCCTATTGTGGCAAATTTTGATATCAAAGCCAAAAATCCAATAACTGGAAATTATGTAATCGATGTGACTGATTTTTTCAAAAAAGATATCCCGGTGGTTTCTATTCCTGCGGATGAGAAGTCATCCAAAAAGTTAAACAGTTTAGCTGATGACCGTTCTTTCATTGAGCGTATTGCCTGTTATCCTCTAAATGCTGAAATCAAAACCACAAAAACCTATGCTAGCGCTGGACTTGGTATTCCAGCAGGTGCATTAACTGGAGCGGTAACCTTGCGGTTAAACACATCGTTTATTCTATTGCCAAAGGTGCCCATGAGAAAGCGTTTATCTGATGAACGTGTGGGCTATTTTAATAACAAGTACATTCTTTTTGATGAAGATTATCAGCGTACGCAAACAAAATATATTGTACAGCGCTACCGTTTGGAACCTAAAAAAGAAGATTTGTCAAAATACAACAGGGGAGTTTTAGTAGAGCCGAAAAAGCAAATTGTTTATTATATCGATCCGGCGACACCAAAAAAATGGCGCAGTTATTTAATTCAAGGAATAAATGACTGGCAAAAAGCTTTCGAGCAGGCCGGTTTTAAAAATGCGATCATCGGAAAGGAGTGGCCAGCTAATGATACCACAATGAGTTTGGAGGATGCCCGTTTTTCTGTAATCAGGTATTATGCTTCTGAAACACCAAATGCTTACGGACCAAGAATCAGTGATCCACGCAGTGGGGAAATTATGGAAAGCCATGTAGGGTGGTATCACAATGTGATGAAACTGGTGCACAACTGGTATATGATTCAGGCAGGGCCAATAGATAAAAGGGCGCAGAAAATGCAGTTCGATGATGAACTGATGGGGCAGTTGATTCGCTTTGTTTCTTCACATGAACTCGGACATACCCTCGGATTAAGGCACAATATGGGGGCGAGCAGCCAGACACCTGTTGAGAAATTACGTGACAAAGCCTGGGTGGAGAAAAATGGCCATACCGTTTCTATTATGGATTATGCCAGATTTAATTACGTGGCGCAGCCTGAAGATAATATTTCGCCTAAAGGAATTTATGCCAGAATAGGGGCTTACGACAAATGGGCAATTAACTGGGGTTACCGCTATTTTGATAAAGTGAAAGATGAGTATGAAGAAGAAAAACTATTGGCGAAGATTACAACAGATACATTGACTAAAAATCCAAGATTATGGTTTGGCGGGGAAGGAAAAGATGAAGATCCGAGAAGTCAATCTGAAGATTTGGGAGATGATGCAATTGCTGCAAGTGAATATGGAATCAAAAACCTGAAAAGGGTAGTTGCTAATTTAAATCAGTGGACTTATGAGCCTGGCGACCAGTACAATAATCTGGAAGAATTGCATAAGGACGTGGTGAAGCAATATAGCCGTTATTTGTATCATGTAATGAAAAATATCGGCAATCGCTATGTAACCAAAAGAAGTGTGGATGAGAAAGGAGTGATTTATGCGGAGGTTCCGAAAGCGAAGGTAAAAAGCGTAGTAGGATACGTGGGACGGCAGGTTTTTGAAGCACCCCTGTGGATGTATCCTGCAGAAATTTCAAAATTTATTGATCTGAAACCCATGGAGCAAATTTCTGATCAGCAATCGCAGATGTTAAACATGTTTTTGAGCGCTGGCATGCTGTATAACTTGAGCCAGAAAGCGTTAAATTCTACCGATCCGTACCCAGTTAGCGAGTTCTTAAATGATTTATTGCCAACAGTTTGGAAAAAAACCTCGACTGACATTCAGCAAAATACTTATCTAAGGAGTTTACAACGATCTTACATAGAAAAATTAGGTATGTTGATCAATCCAAAAGATGTTGCTGACGGAAAGATGATGAGTAATGCCCAGCGTAGTGATGTCAGGTTGGAAGCCATTGCTCATATCAAAGCCATTAGAAAAAAGGTAGAAGAGCTCGCCCCACTAACTTCAGGAATCGATCAGCTACATCTCCAAGATATAACTATAGATATAGATAAAATTTTAAAGAAAACAAGCTTAAACCCTTAAAAATGAAGAATTACATTATCGCTGCAATAATTTTAATAATTGCAGTGAACATCAATACAAGTGCTCAGGTTAAAACATCTGCGCAAGAAGTAGCCACACCAGAACTGGCTCAACAACGAGAGGAGCAGAAGAAAAGAGTGGTTGCTCATTATTTAGCCATGAAAAACAGCCTGGTTGTTTCCGATTTTAAAAAAACAGCTACGGCTGCATCAGAATTTTCTACCGCTTTTGGGAAATTTAAATTTAAGAAATTGACGTTGGATGAAATGAATACAGCTACCACTGCCCGTAAAGATATCAAAGCATTAGCTGACAGTATTGCTGTTTCACCATCAATAAATGAACAGCGGAAGTTATTTGAAAAGTTATCCATTCAATTTTGGTCAATCGTAGAGAAGGTAAAACCTGAAAATATGATGCTTTACAAGCAAAAATGTCCGATGATGGGTACTACATGGGTTAGTGATGATAAGAAGATTGAAAACCCGTATTATCCAAAGAATATGCTTACCTGCGGTGAAGTGATCGCAGAAAAATAAGAACTTAATTATAGTTAATGATTGATAGCTGCAGGATAACGGATGTTTCTTGCAGCTTATTTTATGCTTGATTCTTAACCACGTTTTATATAGTGAGTCGGTTGAATAATACGATATGCACTTGAACTGAATAAATGTTTAGGCTATTATTGTTTCTAGCCGAAGGTTATATAGATATGTTAACGAATAGTATAAATAACAAGCAAATTATTGGAGAAGTTTGTGTTTAAAGAGGCTAAATGGATATTGCAAAAATACCGCAGCTTTTTTTGCGGTATGAAAGACTCAAAGTTCTGGTTTGAGAGTGTGTACGT
>NZ_AJLG01000166.1 GCF_000258495.1 Pedobacter agri PB92 | reverse complement strand
TTTTTAAGTCATATTTCGGTTAGTTTGGTACAATTAATTTGTTGTTTTGCACTTCCGTTGCTGAAATTGGCCAGATATATCCGGCGGTGTTAAATGGAATTGCTGGTGCAGTACCTTGAGGACCACTTTTTGCTGCAAAACCAAGCCCTAATCTCATCACATCAGGAGATCTGAAACCTTCACCTAACAATTCAATTCTTCTTTCGGTAAGAATAGTATTTTTAAGGTTTGCAGGTAAAAGATCAGTAGCCGGAAATATATAAGTTGGGTTTGAGCGCTGTCTAACCGCGTTTAATAAAGCGATAGAACGGGTAGGATCACTTACTACAGTGGCCTCTGCCAGGTTTAATAATACTTCAGCATACCTGATTACCGGAATGTAATCTGTATATGGAGAAGGTCTTTTAAACTTAGTTAAATAAGTATTGGCACCTACTGCCTGGGTTAACCCTTTTCTGGCATCAGTTGATGCCGCAGCGAAGGCGGCATTCCCAAATATACCTGCTGTATTTAAGAAGTATTCCTGGTTCCCGCCGGCACTCTCTACATTATAATAGTATGCCAGTTGATTTTGTGTTCCCGGCGCATCTAATTCTGTCATTGGAAACGACAGGAGCGCTTCAGGCCCAACATAACTTCCACCAAATACGCTAGCAATACTGGTCTCCAATCGGTTCGCCACACCGGTTGTTGCCGAGAATGGAGCTGTAGCAGTTACAATTTTGTTGGCTTCAGTAACCACCGAAGCTAAATTTCCCATTGATAGATACACACGCGTTTTTAATGCAATAGCGGTATTTCTTGATGCTCTGGTGGCTGTCAGCGTTAAAGCCAGATCAGGCTCTGCTTCATTCAAATCTTTTAATATTTGTGTATAAACCTCTGCAACAGTACTTCTCTTTAAATCATTACCGGTTAAATCTTTCTCCGCTCTTAATCTTAACGGCACACCCAGGCTTGCGCCATTATCCGTAATGTATGGCTTAGCATAAAGCTGCAAAAGGCTATAATAGGAAAGTGCCCGCATTACTTTTGCTTCAGCAATATATTGTTTTGATAATGCAGGTGTTAAAATTGCTGCATTGGCCGTAATGCCTTCCATAACTAAATTGGCACGATTGATTGCGGCATAAATTGCGCCCCATAAGTTGGTCACCTCACTGGTATTTGATACCAGATTGAAACGCCAGGTTTCTAAGTTCGTTACCCCATTGGGTTTATTTACAATAAATTCTTCGCCACGGATGTCGTTATACACTAAATAACGTCCTCCATAAAAGTTGCCATTCTTTACCCCTGCATAAACGCCTCGAAGTTCAGAAAGGATACGATCCGGATTAGAAAATGCCTCTTCCGTTGGTAATGATGTTTGTGGTGCTGTTTCTAAAAAATCCTTTTTGCAAGCGGTTGTAAATAGCAACGGCGCTGCAACAAAAAGATATTTTATTTTATTATTTATATTAATTTTCATGATGTTCTAATTTTTAAAATCCAACATTAATACCAAAAGTGAACGTTCTTGCTGATGGCACGGAGTTTCTGTCAACACCCGGCGCTAAACTGCCGCTGTTGCCGGCTGCAGTAGAGTTACCATTTACCGAAACCTCAGGATCTGGACCTGGATAGTTCGAAATGATCCATAAGTTACTCGATTGTGCATAAACCCTCACATTTGAAATTCCATATTTATTTAAAAACGGTTTAGGGAGCGTATATCCCAAGGCCAGGTTACGCACCTTTAAAAAGTTACCTGAGAATACATTTTGCGATTGCGCAAAGGCCGAACCATTTGACACGTTGTCATTGTAAACCACACGAGGGATGTCGGTAACTTGACCTGGAGTAGTCCACCTGTCCATCATTCCGGCTTCATTATTCCAGAAACGTTGATCGCGTAGCCCTGCCAGTGATCCGTAATAAACCTTATTACCACCTGAGAAAGTTAAGCCAAGCACTAAATCGAATGCTTTGTAACGGAAGTTATTGTCTAAACCACCAAACCATTTTGGAATGGCCTGACCAGTGATGGTTGCATCAAGGGCGGCATCAATTGCCGGAGCGTTTTGCCCTGCATTTGGTCCGTCTAAGTATTGGTAGCGGGCAGCTGCAGCTCTTTGGAAACTGAATCTCAATTTTTGACCAAATCTGTTCACAAAAATACGCTCTCCTGTAGCTGGATCAACACCTGCAGTTGGAACGGTATAAATGGAACCAATCGGATAACCTACACGCGTAATATTAGCTGTTTCCAACTGTGTAACACCAAATAAATCAGCATTGTTATTACCCAACGCCGTTACTTCATTTTTTAATGTGCTTAAGGTAAAAGAAGTTGACCAAGAAAAGTCATCATTTTCGATATTTCTTGAGTTGATTGCAAACTCAAATCCTTTATTATACATTCTACCTACGTTTGTGGTAATTGTATTTCCAGGGATACCTTTAGAAGGAGCCTGAGGTGCGTTCTGAACCAGATTGTCGATATTGTTATGGTAATAATCAACATCTAATGAGAAGCGACCACCTAAAAACTCCAGGTTCACACCTACATCTGCTTTTTTACTGGTTTCCCAGGTTAAGTTCGGGTTACCTGCCTGGTTGAAAGATAAAGCTGCATCGCTACCGTACAAGCCAGGGCTGTATAAATACAATGCCGGATAATTTCCGATATTGATGTTACCCACCTCACCATAACTACCACGAATTTTAACGCGTGTTAATATTTTGCTGATTCCAGATTCTTTATAGAAATTTTCTTCAGAAAGTGCCCAACCTGCTGATGCACCACCGAAGTTACCGTATTTGTTTCCTGCAGATAGACCAGAGTAACCATCACGACGGAATGAACCTGTTAAATAATATTTCTTTTTGTAATCATAGTTTACGCTTCCAAAAAATGAACGGAAGGCGTTATCAAACTGCACCAGGTTGGCTGGAGTAATTGTTCCGAATGAACCTTGATACACTTCGATAAATGGATCGATCACATTTTGGCGGGTTGCACCATAACCGTATGATTTGGTATACTGATCTTCAGCACCGATAAATGCACCAACGGTGTGGTCGCCAAAAGTATTGGCATAATTTAAGGTATTAGCCCAGTTCCATCTGCTGTTTTTTACAAAGTTACTGGTTGCACCGCCGTTATATGCAAATCCATCACCCTGTAAACGGTTTACAAATACATTGTTATCCAGTTTCAAATTATCAATACTATAATTGGTTTTAAAAGTTAAACCCTTTAGGATCTGAACAGAAACATATCCGTTAGCAATTAAACGATCGCTTTCAGACGTATTTTTATCCGAATTAACCAGCACCGCCGCATTAGGATAATTTGATGCAATTAAGTTTGCACCCAAGCCAATTGCTGAACCGGCTACATTATATGAACCATCTTCATTAAATGGAGAAACGTTCGGAGGCAATACAAATGCTAAACGACCTAAACCACCTGTATTAAAAGATGATCCTGGAAGTGAACCGGTATTGGGTGCACGATTCAGCGTATTGCTGTATGAGAAATTTGTTCCAATGGTTACATTTTTAAACAATTTATGATCTAAGTTCACGCGGCCATTCTTTCTTTCGAATGAGTTGTTAATGATGAAACCTTCTTGATTACTATAACCTAATGAAACAAAGTATGAAGTTTTTTCACTTGCGCCAGAGAAATTCAGGGCATGGTTATGAGAGGTTGCCGTTCTGTAAGCATAATCATACCAGTTGGTTTCTACCTGTGTACCATCAGAACGGGTTTGTAAAAAGAATGCAGGAGCCAAGCCAATGTTGGTTCTGGCCTCATTTTTAATTTGAACATATTCTGCAGCATTCAATAAAGGATTTAGATTTTGAGCTTTAGATGAACCCACCCATCCTTCATAATTTACCTTGGTAACACCTTGCTTACCTTTTTTAGTAGTAATTACCACTACACCATTTGCTGCTCTTGAACCATAGATGGCCGAAGAAGCTGCATCTTTTAAGATATCAATAGATTCAATGTCAGCAGGGTTAATATCGCCTAAAGCATTACCTGCAGCACTATTGCTTGACTGATCGCCTGTAAATACAGGAATACCATCCACAATAATTAATGGATAAGAACTTAAAGAGATCGAATTTACACCTCGAACCCTGAAAACAGGAGGATTATTTAACAAACCATTTGGCTGAATAATATTCACCCCGGCTGCTTTACCTGCCAATGCCTGTTCAAAACTTTGCACCGGTTGGTTTTTCAATTTCTCACCACTTACACTGGCAATAGATCCGGTAACATCTCTTTTGGCCTGGGTGGTATAACCGGTTACGACTACATCAGATAAGGTTTTGGAATCGCCTGTTAATGCTACATTAAGTACATTTCCTGATCCAATCGGGCGTGTTTGCGTGGTGAATCCAATATAAGAGAATTCCAAAGCAGTAGCCTGCGAAGTGATTCTGAGTGAATATTTACCATCTGCAGTGGTTGTGGTTCCGCCAGCTGCACCTTTGATTTTTACACTTACACCAGGAAGCGGTAATCCATCTTCCTTCCCTGTAACTGTTCCAGTGATTGTTCTTTCCTGAGCCATAGCACTCCCGGCTATAAACAGTAAAATGAACAAACTTTGTAGAAGTTTTTTCATAAAAATTTATTGTTTAGTTAATTAATGATTTCCCGAATATAAAATTTAACATCGTGTAATGCAAATATTACAAAACGAAAAATATAGTTAATTTTTGGAAAAGTGGGCTAAATATCATTTTATGCAAGAAAATAGATTATAAATTTTAATTTATTGAAAGCGAAAAATTCAAGAAATCGAAATTGAAGGTTAGTTTTAATACGGCATACTGCATTCTCTTAAAAAATCGTGTTTAATTTTTTTTACATCATACAGAATTTAGAAAATATTCAGAAATAAAAGATAATTAATGAATATAAAGCACTGTTAAGCTCACTTTTTCTCCGCTTCTCTATATGTTCTGACCACATTGAGGGAAGTTTTGGAATTTAAACGCATAAAAAAAGAGGTTACCTTTCGGCAACCTCTTTTGATAATGTAAAAATTAAGTGATGTTATGGATTTTGTGGCCCAATGTTTGGATTTCCGTTAAACTCATCACGAGGGATTAAGAATAAGAATCTTGGATCGCCTGCCGGAATTTGCAACACGTTGGCAACAGATGTAGCTACAAAATTAGGAACATTTGCAGTAGTTCTGTCTAACGGTAAATTCAGACGTTTCAAATCCAGGTATCTGAAACCTTCACCCCAAAGTTCCACTCTACGGTTCACCATGATTTCAGTAATTAAGGCATCACCTGTTTTAGTGCTTTTCACAGCGCTTAAATCTCTCTTGGAAACCAAGGCAAATAAAGCTGTTTGTGCTAGCGCATCTTGTGTACTTCTTGCATAGGCTTCAGCTAAAATTAAATGCATCTCAGCAGATCTCATCCAAGGCACATCGCCCAATGATGGATCACCTACTGCTTTAACAGAAAACTTTCTTGACATGTATGCTCTTCTCACAAACGTAGCTAAAGGCAAAGGAAAGTTAGCTGCAGTAGGAGATGGCTCCCACATTTTCTTTCTTACATCAGTTGCAGAAATTTGATCGTATAACGCAGAGTTGATCATTTTAGGCGTACCTCTCTGATAACTTGAATTCGCGTTGTAAGCGATCTGAGCATAGAAAGATCCGAAAGTATCACCTTGTTCAGTAGTTGGATTTGAACCCCACATGTATTCTGATAAGTTAATATTGTTGAAACCTGTTTGGTAATCAGCCTGACTCATTAATGGAAATAAATTTCCATCAATTACCTCTTTAGCATATTTAATTGCTGTTGGGTAATCTTGCATGGTTAAAGCCACTCTGGCTCTTAGACCTTTAGCCACCCAAACACCTGCGTGTGTTTTGTTCGCTACAGCTGTTGCATTTAAAGCAATAGCAGCATCTAGATCAGCCGTAATCGCAGCATAAATAGCTTCAACACTTACTCTAGGCATTTTGGTATCCGTAGATTTAAGTAAAAGCGGTACCGCTAACTGATTGTTTGGCTTTGCAGCTGCATTATATCTTGTTCCGTAAAATTGAACCAAATAAGAGTAAGCATAAGCTCTTAAGGTTAAAGCCTCTGCTTTAATTCTCGATTTTTCAGCAGCAGTTCCTTCAGCAGCGTCAATGTTATCTATGATGTAGTTTGCATTACCAATCATTCTAAAGAATGTACGGTAATAATATAGATTACTTGCGGCATTATCTGTACGGGCGGCTAAATAATTTCCCTCACCAGTAGAGGTAAACCATGTGGCAGCTGCTTGATGCAAATCTTCGCCCATGAAATCTATACCTAGAAGAATACCGGCAACACCTGGTTTTCCTTGCGCATTACTTGTTGTTTCTTGAGTTCTTTCGAACATGTAACGATAGATACCATTTAAAGCTACATTAGCATTTGCGGTAGTCAAAAATATTGAGGTATTGTCAACTCTATCTGTTGGTTGTGTTTGTAGATATTCTTTTTTACAGCCTGACCCGCCCAAAATCATTGAAGCTAAAATCGCCGAGTAAATTATCTTTTTCATATCTGTTTGATATTTTTAATTAAATTTTAGAAAGAAGCATTTAAACCTACACTTAAAATCCTTGCTTGAGGATAAACTGTAGTATTTGTTCCATCAAATGACTCTGAAGGATTCAAACCTTTTCTTTTCGAGAATAAATGTAAATTCTCTCCAGTTACAAATAATCTCGCATTACTTACGTCAATTTTCTTCAACCAGTTTTGTGGCAAGCTATATGACAAATTAACATTACGAATAGCAAGGTAAGACGCATCAATTAACCATCTTGTTGAAGTAGCGTTGATATTTGCAGAGTTACCAAAATCAGCTCTTGGAATGCTACTTGTTGTGTTTGACTGTGTCCATGCACCCAAAAGATCTTTATGTAATGCAGAACCATATGAACCTGTACTCATTAAACCCTGATAGTTGCTATCATAGAATTTACCACCAATTTGGTAATTTACTAAAACTGATAAACTTAAGTTTTTATAAGAGAATGAATTGGTGAATGAACCTAATAAATCAGGAATAGCAGATCCGGAACGATCAAACAAAGCATTTGACTGATTGATGGTATATTCTACTCCATTTACGATCCTTTTATTTGCAGCGGCAATGGTTTGAGTTGGATCAGGAATATATAAGGCTGCACCATCAGTTGGATCAACACCTGCATATTGTCTTAACCAGAATTGGTAATAATCATATCCAACTTCACGTCTTTTTGTACCACTTACGAGTTGAGGGGTTTCAGCTGGCAATTTGGTAACCTTGTTTTTAAGGAATGTCCAGTTTGTTACTAAGTTCCAGGTGAAATCCTGAGTTCTCACCACATCTGCACCTAATAAAATCTCTACACCTGAATTGTACATGGCACCGATATTTTGGTTGATACTTCTTACTGGATCTGAAACTGGTTGAGGTACACTAAATAGTAGGTTGTCTACTGTTTTCTTGAAAAACTCCACCTCACCGTATAATCTTCTTTTAAATAACGAGAAGTTAACGCCTGCATTAAAAGTATTTTGAGATTCCCATCTTAATAAAGGATTTGCAGCAGAAGTTAAAAGTGCTCCAGGTTCTGTACCATTATTCCAGCCTAAATCGTAAAATGCTCTATCTGCATAGTACTCACTATTATTATTGCTATTTAAGATTGCGTTGTTACCAACCTGACCATAAGAAGCTTTTAATCTTAAATCATCAATCCAGTTAACATCTGTTAAGAAGTCTTTGTTGATTGACCAAGAAGCACCTAATGAGAAGAAAGTTCCCCAACGAGAATCAGGACTAAATCTTGAAGATCCATCACGTCTTAGTGAAGCATCAAAGAAATATTTTTGCTTGTAGTTATATCCTGCTTTTGAGAAAAATGATTCAATACGATCATTATCTGCCTGGCCACCTGAACTATTTGCTGTTACAAAATTCGCAAATTCTGTGTTGCCTTGCAAAATTAAACCAGTTCTGCTTGCATTGAAAGTACGGTAGTTATAGTCGTAGTTTTCATGACCAACCAAAGCAGAAACAGTGTGATCTCCAAAAGTTTTGTTATAGTTTAAAATTTGATTAAACGTGTACGACCTGATAGTGTTGTTAGTTTGTTGTTTGTAACCATTTTGCGTAACACCATCTCCTACTGTTGGATTCCAATATGTACTACCGTTGTTATTTCTTAGATCGATGCTGAAAGTTGGTACAAAAGTGAAATCTTTCAGAAATCTGATTTCTACATAACTTCTTGCGCTAACCTGACTTCTTCTGGTTAAATACTCATTTAATAAAGTTTCGTAAACTACGTGTCTGCCTGGTGAAGCGCCTTGAGGACGTGCAACAGCACCTGGGTGATTTCCGTAATCATACCATTGTTCGCCAGTTAGCGGGTTCATAATCGGCTGGCCAGCTGCATTGAAAGCACGCACAGGGTAAATTGGACCAATACCTCTTGTAAAAGAGAAAGCATTAACAAAACTATTAGCGCTACCAGTAAACGAATCGTTAGCAGTGTTAGCAGTTGTCATCGAGCCAGAGATATTTAAACCTGTTTTTAACCAAGACTTAACTTGAGAATTAACATTAATACGGGCATTGAAACGCTGAAAGTCAGATTTAATATTGAAACCCTGATCATTCAAATATCCCATTGAAACGAAGAAATCAGATTTCTCAGTTTTTCCAGAAAAGTTTAAGTTGGCATCTGTTCTTTTTCCTTGTCTTTTTAATGGCATCGTACCAATCAAAATTGTCATACAACAAAGAAGCGTTAGGATTAATTTTACCATCTGTACCAACGATTTGACCACCAGGAACATTAAATGGGTTATAAACCAAGTTAGTAAAAACATCGGCTGATGCTCTTGTAGATGCTGCCGCTTCAGATAATGCAGGACTCGCATTATACATCAGATTGTTTTTAATTCCTTGCCAAACTAAAGGATAGTATTCGTATGCATTTACGCGATCGTATTCAGGAATACCTCTCTCAGAAAAACCTTGTACAACATTTGCATTGATTGTTGGTTGAGATGACTTACCACGTTTTGTAGTAATGATGACCACACCATTAGCACCTCTTGAACCGTATAAAGCAGAAGATGATGCATCTTTCAACACGGAAATACTTTCGATATCATTTTGATTGATATCACCAATACTTCCATCGTATACCGAACCATCTACCACATACAATGGTGCGTTAGATGCAGAGAAAGATCCAAAACCACGAATCCTGATTGTAGGTGTACTACCTGGCTGACCGTTAGATGCACCAACACTAATACCTGGAGCAGAACCCTGTAAAGCTGCAGCAACGTTGGTCACCGTTCTGGTTTCCAAATCTTTAGCGGTTAAGTTAGATACTGAACCCGTAATTGCTTCTTTCTTTTGTGTTCCGTAAGCTACTACCACTACATCACTTAGTGTTTTTGAGTCTGTTGCTAAGCCAACATTCACCACATTTGATGATGTAATATTAACGGTTTTGGTTACATAGCCTAAATAAGAAAATTGAATTGCGGTTGTAGTAGATGTAATTCGGATAGAATACTTACCATCACCACCGGTTGCGACTACACCTTGTGAGCCGATTAATTTTACACTAACACCCGGAAGTGGGAAACCCTCTTCTGTTGACGTTACTGTACCAGTGATTGTTCGGTCTTGAGCCATTGCATTAAATGCGACAAACAAAAGCACGAACAAACTTTGTAAAAGTTTTTTCATGAATTTAAATTAGTTGTTTGATTAATAATATTTAAGGCTCCTAATTTAAGACATATCTCTTTGTAATTCAAATATTACAGAAGAAAATTAAGTTAACTTTAAAAATAAAGACCGTTATGACATTGTTATTACGAACTTAGATTAGATGAAATTATTAAACTACCTTTCAATTAATAAAAAAAAAGGTTCTCAACTTTCGTCAAGAACCTTTTTGAAACTGTTTTTAAGATTTAATTTACCAACCTGGATTTTGGACCAAGTTTGGATTTAAAATGATGTCATTTGTTGGCAATCCCCAAATAAATTTAGGATCGGACGCCGAAATAGTTAAACCTGTAAATCCTGTTGAATTTTGAACAGCCGCAGTAACTTGTGCAGTTCCTCTGGTAAAGCCCAATCCCCACCGTTTTAAATCAAATAAGTGGAAACCGTCAAAATTTAATTCACGGGTACGTTCAGCTCTAACTTCATTAATTAAGGCTGTTCCAGTCAAGCCTGAAAGTGCAGTCAATCCACGAGCAGTACGTAATGCATTTAAGGCAGTTAAGGCATTACCGCTTTGACTTAAGTTAGCCGCAGCTTCAGCAGCAATTGCATAAACCTCACCTATACGAAAAATCTTATTAGAGTTTTGATAATTAGTATATTGTGTAGTAAATAATGCTGGATTACCAGGAAATTTATTAACCAACCATACATTTGGATAATTTATACCTTGCATGCGAATAAGTTTTTGTTCAAAATAAACACCTTTTCTAAAGTCTGCCGCATCGTAACTATCTACAACTGTCTGTGTTGGAATAAAATCAGGAGCAAAGAAGCCAGCTGCACCATTCAAGCCCAAATATATTGCGTTTGTATTTACAGTTTCGGCTAATGTTGCATTAATCCGCATGATATCTTCCTGTGTTGCGTCTATAGACCAATAAGATTTTAATCCTGCAGCGGTAGTGTAAAGTGGATAACGTCCAGATGAAATTAGCGTATTTGCAGCATCGTAAGCGCCTTGCCAATCTTGCATATCTAATTTAACTCTAGCTTCTAATGCCAAAACAGCATCTGGAGTAAAATATCTTGCCCCCCTAATATTAGCTCTTTTAGTATTTAGAGATTTAGCATATGCTAAATCTGCCAAAATCTGATCATATGTAGCTTTTACTGTTGCCCTTGCAGGTTTCGCTGCCAAATCAAACTCAGTAACCAATGGAATACCTAAATCGCTTGCAGCGGTAGCCGGATTATACGCCTTTGCAAATCTTTTTACTAATTCATGAAAGTAGTACGCTCTAGCCATTCTAGCATCAGCTTTATAAGTATTTAAACTATCAGTTTGTGCACCAGCAGAAGCCTGTATTTGCTCGTAACCTTTAGTGTGTACGT
>NZ_AJLG01000165.1 GCF_000258495.1 Pedobacter agri PB92 | reverse complement strand
TTGCTTTTCTGCCAGCATGCGCCAATTGAATACCAGCAATGGCACCATTTTCGTGAATAAAAGAAACAATTTGTTTCAACTTTTCTACATGCTCATCTTTCCAGAGGCCTAAGTCGGCATGTGTAATTCTGCCTTCCGGAACTACTGCTGTAGCTTCCTGAATAATCAAAGCGGCACCACCAACAGCTCTGCTGCCTAAATGAACCAAATGCCAATCGTTGGCAAAGCCATCAATAGCTGAGTATTGGCACATTGGAGAAATAACGATTCTATTTTTTAGGGTTACATCCTTTATGGTAAAAGGAGAGAATAATTTTGACATATATTTTTGTTTAACTACAAAGGCAATCAGTGCTTTTTTAGAAAGTAGTGTCTTAGCTACTATTTGGAAATTAAAAACCGGCGTTTTTTAATGCTGTGTTGATGAATTGAATTTCATCAGCACTTAATTTTACATTTATTGCTTCGGCATTTTGGATGGCTTGTTTTTCATTTCTCGCCCCAACCAAAGCAATTGTAATTCCTGGCCGTTCGATGGTCCAGCGTAAAACCAATTGGGATAAGGTTGCATTTTTCTCTTCAGCCAAAGGCTTAAGTTTGGCTAAAAACGAATTGGTTTTCTGAATACTTTCCGGAGTGAAGAATTTATTTCCCTGGCGATGATCGCCCTCTTCGAATTTATAGTCGGCAGTCATTTTACCAGTCAACAAACCTCTTTCCATCGGGCTATATGCTAAAACCGATTTGTTATGCTCAAGGCAAAAAGGAATTATTTCCTCTTCAACAGCCCGATTAACCATGCTAAAAGGAATCTGATTGGAAATAATCTCCAAAGTCTGATCAGCTTCTTTCAACTGTGCCACATCATAATTGCAAACTCCAGCGTACCGCACCTTCCCTTGTTCAATTAATCGGCTAACTGCTTCGAAAGTTTCACTAATTGGAGTAGTCACATCCGGCCAGTGTATCTGATATAAGTCGATATAGTCTGTTCCTAACCGCTTCAAAGATTGTTCACACTCGAAAATTACACTTTCCTTTCCGGCATACTTATAAACATCAATGTTTTTACCATCATTGTTTTTGGTTTGCATAGCCAATTTCCCTTTTTCTAAATCCCAGCGCATGCCAAATTTGGTTACCAGCTGGATTTTGTCTCTTGCAATTCCTTTAACTGCTTCGCCAACAATTTCCTCACTATCTCCTTGTCCATAAATTGGAGCAGTATCGATGGAAGTTACCCCTAAGTCGTAACCCGCCTGAATAGCTTTAATGGCATCGTTTCGATCTGTGCTGCCCCACATCCATCCACCTGCCGCCCAGGCGCCGAAAGTAATTGCTGAAAGTTCTAAATCAGAGTTTCCTATTTTTCTGTATTCCATATTATTTTTTAATGATTTGATCAACCGCATAGGTATTATGCGGTAAATAAGCTAACAACACGGATAAAAATGCCACATGAATTAACTGAGATGGTAAGGCTTCCCAATTTTCGATCATTGTTGTTCCAAAAATTAGGGCTAAAGAAATCAGGCCTGCAAGCAATAGTCCCTGTCGGGTAAACAGGCCGATGATGATCAATAGACCTGCAATGAATTCAGCAAAAGGTAAAATATAGCTAAAGGGAACTACTAAAAATTCTGGCAGTAATGATTTGGAAAACTGGCTAACCATCCAATTGCTAAAGCCGGCAAGTTTTGGTAAACGCACCAAGCCGTGTCCGAAAAAACTTAAGCCAATTGCTAACCGACTAATTAAGTAAGCCCAGTTTTTATCCATTATTTATCGTGTTTACACAAACATACAATCCAAATGTTAAGGATGTTTTAATGCAACGGATATTAAACTCAAGTTTTACAAAGGCGTTATAAAAAATAATTTTTACAAAAATTTGGATGTAAATAAATAAATCATACTTTAGTGTATTATTTAACTAATACAGTAAACATGATTCATGTTAACAATCTTAATTTTGGTTACAGTAAGCATAAGCCATTGTTTAAAAATATGAGTTTGCAATTAAATGCCGGACACATATATGGTTTGCTGGGGAAAAACGGAGCGGGTAAATCCAGTTTGCTTAAAAATTTGGCTGGTTTGGTATATGCGCAAAGCGGAAAAGTAAATGTATTGGGTTTCGATCCGAAAAAACGTCAGCCGGCATTGTTAGAACAAATCTGTTTCATCCCGGAAGAATTTTATTTGCCTGCCGTTAAAATTGATGCTTACCTCAAAGCCAATGCACCTTTCTATAAAAAATTTAATCATAACTATTTTACCGAGCTATTAAAGGAATTTGATATTCCGGTTTCACAAAAATTAATTGATATGAGTTATGGCCAGAAGAAAAAGATCATTATCGCTTTTGGTTTGGCTACCCAGGCGAAGCTGATCATTATGGATGAACCTACAAATGGATTGGATATTCCTTCAAAGGCACAATTCAGGAAAATTATGGCTTCTGCCTTAACCGATGATTGTTGCATCATTATCTCCACGCACCAGGTTAGGGATTTAGATAATTTGATTGACACCGTAATTATGCTGGATGAAAATGATATTGCTTTAAAAGCATCCGTTGAAGAAATTACCGAGAAACTTACTTTTAAAAAAGTGAAAGAAATAGATGCCAGTATTATTTATGCCGAGCAATCACTTTCCGGCTACAATGCGGTATTGCCAAACTACCATCAGGAAGAGAGCAAACTGGATATAGAATTACTCTTCAATGCCATTTTAACTGAGAAAACAAAATTTAAACCTTTATTTGATTAAGCCATGAACAACACATTTAATATTAATCGATTTGGCTTATTGCTCAAAAGACAATGGCTGGATTTTGGGAAAGTTTATTTAGGAACGCTAATTATATTAACTGGAATTTTGGTCGTGGCCTATTGGATATTTATGCCATCAACGGATAATATTATGCTGAACATTAGAAAAAGTCCGGAATTAAGCTTCAGGTATTTGGTATTTACGTTTTTAGGATTTTTCTTTATCAGTATCGTAGCCAGCAGTTACTTTATTAATCTTGGAAAGAAAGCAGATTCGATTGTAGAACTGATGATTCCAGCCTCTATTTTTGAAAAATTTGTATCAGGTGTTTTTTATACATCAATCTTAAGTACATCTAGCTTTTTATTAGTATTTTATTTAGTCGATTTAGCTTTCGTAACGTTTTTTAATGGGCAGATAAGCCATATGATTGATAGCAATTTAGCACTAAAACCTGCTGAAACTATAGTAAATGAGGTTTCTAACGATACTCAATATCTTAATTATTTTAAATACAACCTGATTTCACCCTTCACTGTTACCAGCATATTTTTGCTTGGATCAATCTATTTTAAACGATTTCATTATATCAAAACGGCTATAGTAGTGATATTATTTACCGTTTTGTGGGTATCACTAACCTTTTATTTCATGAATTTAATGATCGCTGATACGGTGTGGATTGGTAATCAATACTGGCATAATGATAGCCATATTTTTTTAATTTTCAGCCTGGTTGCACTGGTAGTTACAATTGCATTCTGGATTACAACATACATTCGATTAAAAGAGAAGGAGGTTTAGATGGATTTTAGTAATAACAAAGCTATTTATTTGCAAATAGCAGAATATGTGTGTGAACATATTCTTCTGGGGAAATGGAAACCTCAGGATAAAATACCATCGGTACGGGAGTTGGCAGTAGATATGGAGGTGAACCCAAATACAGTGATGCGTACTTATGAACTTTTACAAAAGCAAAACATCATCACCAACAAAAGAGGAATTGGTTTTTTCTTAGCTCAAGATGCCATTGCAAACGTAAATATTTATCGTAAAACTACTTTTATCGAAGATGAATTGCCACAGCTATTTAGAAACATGTATTTGTTAGAAATAGATTTTGAGGAATTGAAAAACAGATATCAAACATTTGTAACAGAAAATTTTAACGCCTAGAAAATGAAAACAAGTAATAAAATTCTAATTGGTATGGCTGCTACTTTACTGATTGTGCCACTAACTATAATGATTTTGGTTGCCAAAACAAACAGAATAACTACGCAACAATACAATCAAATTATTTTAGGAGAGGAAGATTTAGATAAAGAGGGTAGCAGGTATGTGAAGAAATATGATACCGAACCTTTTGATAAAATCTCCATCCACGGAACTGATTTTGTTAGTTTAAAAATTAAAGTATTTAAGAGCAATAAGTTTGCGGTTAAAATCACTAAAGATCTTTCAGAAGAAGTTCTAAGTTTCAAAAACGTCAATCAGCAAATCGAAATAAAACTCCCTTCTGCTAAAATATATGGAGGTGGCACCATTATCGTATTTGCTCCAAACTTAACCCAGATTAAAATTGATGATGTTAACCTCAACCAGTTATTTGTGAAAGATGGTGACAGCTTAACTTTAGACTTAGGAAAAAATGCGAGTTTTAGCATTTCAGAAGGTACAAAAATTAAGCACCTATCCATCACCAACAAAAATTTGAAGGCCATTAATGAATATTGGATCGATAATAATATTTACAGTTCAGGCATCACGAAACTTGATGTTAGCCTGAACAGGTCGACGCTAAATATTTATAATTCGGCGATCAGCACATTAGACTTAGATGTTAATACTACGAAGGTTAAAGTGAGCAATGAGCAAGGTAAAACGCATGACCCCATAGAAAATCTGGTGCTTAAAACGACTGGAGAATGCAACGTAAATTTTGAGAATATCAAAATTAACAATGCAGAAGGGAATATCTCTAATTCAACTTCCATTCAGGTGCCAATTGCTAACCTGAAGCAAATGTTGCAGAAGTAAAATCTAAATTTTAACATGATAAAACTATTTATAATCAATGCCTTACTCATTTTGGCTTCCTTCTCCGCTAACGCTCAAAGCCTATCTGCCAAGCTAAAACAAGCCTTTAAAACAGATGATGTAAGCTTGTTTAATTTAGCGCTTAAAGAAGATAAAATCGTGATAGATTCCTGTTTACTGCTTGAACAGAAGCCGTATTCCTTATTTGCGATCAGCATCAGAAGCAAGTCAATTAAGGTTTTACAGGATTTAATATCAACTAAAGCAGATGTAAATAAAATCTGCGACGATAAAAGCCCCTTGATGTATGCCGCGAAATATGGTGAATTAGAAGCCGCCAAGGTTTTAGTCAAGGCTGGCGCAGATGTTGGGTTGAAAAATCGGGAAGGAAAAACTGCTCTTGATTACGCCCGAAAATACGAGAAGAAGGAGTTGATCGACTATCTCTCGAAATAACGCTGCGAAGCTTCCGCTTAGGAAGCTTCGCTTTTAGTGTTGTTGTATAAATTGTACTGATTTTCTAATATCCTCTGCTAGTATTCGATCTGCATTATTAAAACTTACTACCGTTCTGTACGCAGAAAAGAGTGCCTCAATTTTCGGAGAAGATTTCAAAGGCTTTCGAAAGTCTAACGCCTGGGCAGCAGTAAGCAGTTCGATGGCCAAAATATTTTCGAGGTTATTTACCACCCGCAAGCATTTGGTTGCACCATTGGCGCCCATGCTTACATGGTCTTCCTGGCCGTTGCTGCTCACAATACTATCAACAGATGATGGTGTACACAACTGTTTGTTTTCGCTTACAATTGATGCAGCGGTATATTGTGCGATCATTAAGCCCGAATTTAACCCTGCATCTTTAATTAAAAACGGTGGCAGATTTCTCTGACCTGAAATAAGTTGAAACACTCGCCTTTCGGAAATAGAGCCTAGTTCTGCCAAGGCAATACATAAGAAATCAAGACTTAAAGCCAAAGGCTGTCCATGAAAATTTCCTGCAGAAATGATCCGGTCGTCCTCAGGAAAAACGTTTGGATTATCTGTAACGGAATTGATTTCCGTTTCAAATACATTTCTTACATATGCTATGGCATCTTTACTTGCTCCGTGTACCTGCGGTACACAGCGAAACGAATACGGATCTTGAGTCTGTTTTCCGCTGCGGTGAAATATTTCACTACCATGTAATAAATCTTTAATCTTTTTTGCAGTTTCCAACTGCCCCTTATGCGGCCTGATTTGATGACTTAAATGATCAAATGGATCAATTCTATAATCAAAAGCATCAATAGACATGGCGGCAAGCTGATCGGCCCAATCACTTAAATTTTCAGCTTTCAGCAAAATATGAATACCATAAGCGCTCATAAATTGAGTACCATTGATTAAAGCCAATCCTTCTTTAGATTGAAGTGATAAGGGCTGCCAGTTTAACTGTTCATAAAGTTTAGCGGTGTTAAGCCTTTGCCCTTTATAAGTTATTTCGCCTTCGCCAATTAACGGAAGTGCCAGGTGTGCCAGTGGTGCTAAATCGCCTGATGCACCGAGCGACCCCTGTGTGTAAACGACAGGCAAAATATCGTGGTTGTAAAAGTCAACTAGGCGTTGTGCAGTAGCGAGTGCAATGGCAGAATAACCGTAACTCAAAGATTGGATTTTTAAAAGCAACATTAACTTTACAATCTCTTGTGGTACCATTGTTCCGGTACCGCAGGCATGAGAAAGCAATAAATTGTATTGTAGTTTGGTTAAGTTCTCTTCCTCAATTTTTACATTTTGTAGATATCCAAAACCGGTGTTAATTCCATAGATTGGATCTTCATGGCGTTTTAGCTTGTTGTCAAGGTAGTTTCTGCATTTTTGAATGCGCTCAACAGATTCCTGGCTTAATGCGATTGGCTTGTTTTTCAGAATAATTTCTTTTAAAACATTTAATGTTAGCGGCTGTTCGCTAATATAAAAAACAGGCATATTTAAACTATTTGGTTGCTCAAAAGTATAAATAAGTATTAAATTAGGCCGATTCGCTTTTTATCATCGCATATAATATTTTACTCATGAAGAAAATTTTCGTTGTACTTGCACTTACCTTATTTATTTTAACTACATCAAGAGCGCAAAAAACAGATACGCTTTCTATCACTCTAGAAAACGTGAAATATCCATACCCCGTAAAATTTTTGCCGCTGAGCACTGAAGGTCAGGATATAAAAATGGCCTATATGGATGTGGCGCCAACAATAGCGGCTAATGGTAAAACAGCGATTTTATTTCATGGTAAAAACTTTGGCGGTTACTATTGGGGCAATGTAATCAAAGCATTAACAGCTATTGGTTATCGTGTAATCGTTCCTGATCAAATTGGTTTTGGAAAATCATCTAAACCATTTATTCATTATAGTTTCCACCAGCTGGCTGCCTGGAACAAAAAATTACTTGATACCCTGGGTATTCAGAAAACGGTGGTACTTGGCCATAGCATGGGTGGCATGTTGGCCACGCGTTTTGCTTTACTTTATCCTAATACAACTGAAAAGCTGTTACTTGAAAACCCTATTGGGTTAGAGGATTATAAAACATTTGTACCTTATGTAAATACCCAACAGCAATATCAAACCGAGTTAAAAACAACGGCAGAAAGCGTTCGGAAATATTATCAAAGCTCGTATTTTACTTATTGGAAACCAGAATATGAATATTTGGTCAATATTGCCGGAGGGGTTACATTCAGTGCAGATTATCCACGTTGGGCAAAGGTTGCCGCCATGACCTTTACGATGATTTACGAGCAGCCTGTGGTTTATGAATTTCAAAATCTGAAAGTGCCAACGGTTTTATTTATTGGAAAAGAAGATAAAACAATTGTTGGCAAGGGGCTTTTAACGCCTGATCAGCAAGTGCTACATGGGCAGTATAGATTTTTAGGCAAGCAAACTGCAGCAAAAATTCCAGGCGCAAAAATTATAGAGTTCGAAGCCTGCGGTCATATTCCCCACATCGAAATACCCACTGAATTTTTAGTGGCACTTACTGGAAGTTTATAGCGGAATTTCTTTACCAACAATTTTGTTAATGCCCTGTAACTCAAAATTAATTTTTTGTCCCATTGCAGTCATTGTGCCAGTCATTTCCATTCGCAGGTGACTTTTAAGGATTAAGCCACTTTTTAAATCGAGTTCGGCGTCGCCATTGTTGGTTCCTGTTAAATCCGTTTGCATTTTATTGCCCATGGTTTCAAAATCACCTTTAGAGGTTAGTGTTCCTGAAATGTTCAGGTAAGCGATGCCATTTTTTACTTCTTTAAGCGTGTATTTTGTAATCGTTTCGATGGGCATCGTCATTTGCATCTTGGTATCAACAGTCCAGCTATCGCCAACTTTAACAGGTTTTTCCGGATAAACTTTTAGCGACGACTCCATGGTTTGTTTCATGCTTTCAGAATTAAATTGTTTGGCCAATGATGCCTTTACACTATTCATTACAACAGAGTCTTTAGACATTTTAGAGGCCATGCGGGTTAACATGGCATCAATGCCGGTTAATGATTTTATGGAGCCATCTGGTGCCATTACCATTCTGAAAGATGCACCTTTTATCCCACGGAAAGGATTTTTTTTGGTTGTATCCGCATCATCTGAATCCATGGCCATTGTATTTCCCATAGCCGACGATTTCATAAAAATGCGATTGTAAACGACATCAATATCCTTATCTAAGTCACTGCCATTTCTAATATCGAAAGTATAATCAGTTCCGATGGTTTGTGTAAGGTTTATCTTCTGGCCTGAAATTTCCTGATTGATAATTTGATCAGAAGCCATAGAGAAATTATATTTTTTTCCAATCGGTAGATTTTGCTTTAGTGCATATGGCTTCTGTGCAAAAGCGCCAAATGAAAGGAATAAAAAAGAGAGAAGAAATATTTTGAATGTTTTCATTTGGGAGATTGGTTTAGCTTTTTGGAGATTAAATGTGATAATGACTTTCAGCCAGCTGGTTGTTGGGAAAATATTCTTGTTAACTGATGATACAAATCCGGATGTTTATCTTTTAATAAATCTGGTTTTTCAAAGAAATATTCAGAAACGACTGCAAAAAACTCTGCCTGGTTGGTAATGGCATAGGGGTTAATATCTGACTTGTTATCCTCAATTTTCTGCATTTCCTCGTGCATCATTTTTATCCATGGCAAAGTATATTCGTGAGCCATTAAATTTTCCGGTACACCATCGGTAGCGCCATCAGATTTATCTAGAAGATGCACAAATTCGTGTATTGCTGTATTTTCTTTTCCAGCACTTTTAGAAAAACCGTGTCGCAAGGCCGAGCGAGATAAAATCATTTGTCCGTTCATGTAACCACTTCCTACCATGCCCATAATTTGCCTTTCCCCACCTTCAAACTGAAAATCCTGATTAAAGGTGTCTGGATATAACAACACTGTGCTGAGGTTTTTATATTGCCAATCTGTGAAACCGAAAATTGGAATTACAGCACTCGAAGCTATCAGCAGCTCATCTAATGTGGTCATCTCTAATCCCACAGGTTCAATTTTAACAGTAGCAAAAAATGTGGCTACCTTTTCTTCAAACCTTAATTTATCAGTTGAATCTAAATTGTGGTAATAAGCTACATAATCGTCCAGAATCTTTTTATCGGTATCAGTTAAAGGATCAATTTTTGGCTTCTTTTTTTTAAGGATCAGATAAAGGGCAATTATACATATGGGAATAAGGTACGCAAAGGGCAGTGAATTCATATTTGGTTTATTGATGTCAGATTTAGTTGGTTTTGAAGAATAGAGGGGACTTGGAAAGTTAAATTGGCTTTGAGTGCAAGCAATAGCCACAATCAAAGCCAACTTATGCTGGTTTAACTTTCCAAAATTTCCAACTGGGTAATAATGTCTTCTCTGGTAACCGGATAAGGTTTTTCATGGTTTAAGGCCAGGTATGCAGCATCAAATAATGGTAAATAACTTCCCAGTTCCGACGGAATTACTTCTTTTGTTTTATTTCCCTCAGCATCAATTGTGGTCAATATGCCTTCATTTCCATTGAGTTCTACTCCGTAGCCCTCATCGTTAAGTTTCATGCCGGCAAGCAATTGTTCTTCCTGAATATCGGCCCGTTGTTTAATGAAACTTCCATTTACGCCATGTAAAACAAATGCGGCCTGCGGATTAACAACCAACATACTGGAAGTAACAAAAACAAAAATACTATCAGGATAAGTGAGCTGGATGCTAAAGTAATCATCAACAGCTGTGCCCACTCTGTTTTTACCCAGAATTTTATGATAATTTAAAGGTTTGCCGAAAATGCTGATTACCTGGTCTAAAAGGTGTGGACCTAGATCGTAAATTAAGCCGCTTGCCTCAATGGCCTGTTCTTTAAATGCTTTAGGACCAATAACATTCCTGTAGCGATCATAACGCAAATGCATCTCATTCAGCTTTCCAAGCTTTCCGCTTGCCAAAACTTTTTTAACTGACGTAAAGTCGCTATCCCAACGGCGGTTTTGATAAAATATGATTTGTTTGTTAACCTCATCGGCTAGTTTATACAACTCTTTAGCCTGTGCAGACGTAGCTGTAAATGGTTTTTCAACCAGAATATTTTTTCCCTTTTGTAGCGCCGCTTTCGAATGTTCGTAATGAAGGTTGTTAGGTGTATTCACTATTACTAACTCAATTTCTTCATCGTTTAAGAGCTCATCTACACTATTATAACTTGTTATTTGAGGATAATCATTTATAGCATTTTTTTTGCTGCGCTCCACAACTGCCTTTAATGAAAATCCTTCATGGGTATCTAAAAACGGGGCATGAAATACTTTTCCCGACATGCCGTATGCCAATAAGCCTGCTGTAATTGTTTTTTTTGAATCTGTACTCATAAAGATAAATGTAGCCAAAAATACTTTTTGGCAGGCTATCGGAAACGTTGAATGATAAAAGTTTTACTTTTTAAAGTCAAAGTTTCGGCTTTCTGGTTTCATCTTTTAGCTTCGTTCTTTTTAACCTTATCTTTGCAGCATGAAACCATCAGAGATTAATGCCAAGTGGAAAGTTTTACAAGAGCGAATTGCTCAGGAGTTTGATTCTGATTTTCCAGACTTGAAAGTAATGCTGTTTTTAATTGGTGTGCAGGAGCTAGGGAAGGGCCCGAAGAAATATAGCAAAAGGCAAAAGGAAGAGCTGATGCATATTGCAACTTGTCGTTTGCTCAGTGAGATGGATTTTTATGAACTGGAAGGTGTAGATCAGGATGGCTGGCCGCATTGGAAACTCGTTAAAGCGATTCCTCCTTATACCATGCTTGAGCAAGAGATGCTAATGAAATCTTTAGTGGTAAGTTATTTTGAAGATATCTATTCCTGATAATCGCCTGTTGATATAAACGATAAAATCTTTTTAAAAACGCAT
>NZ_AJLG01000164.1 GCF_000258495.1 Pedobacter agri PB92 | reverse complement strand
ACGTACACACTGTTCACCAGATATTATCGTATGTATATGCAAACCCTTTTATTAACTTAAATATATCTAACATGAAAACAATTACTAAATTATTCGCAACAGCACTTACTGCTTTTGCAATTTTCACTACAACAAATTTGAATGCTCAGGAGATGACTACAATGTCGACCAATAATGGTATGGCCTTTAAAGTAGGCGTTGGCTTAAACGGTGGTTTATTTAGGAAAAGCTCTCCAATGGAATACTCTTACGGAGCTGATTTAAAACTACAGTGGGATTTAACTAAAGATGTAGCAGTTACAGCATCTGGTGGTTATGCCAAATTGAAAGGTAGAAATAACGCTTTGGATTTTGATTTTATTCCTGCAAAAGGTGGTGTTAAAGTTTTTGCGATCGAAAGAATGTATCTTGCAGCAGAGGCTGGCGCAGGATTCGGAATAGAAGATGGTGCAAAAACTAACTTTATCTACACTGGCGGTTTAGGTTACGAGTGGAATAATGGTCTTGATATCGGCATCAGATATGAAGGTTATGTAAATGATAGCTCTTCAACTACATATTTCAGACAGACTGGACAATACGCTGTGAGATTAGCTTATAATTTCAAATTATAATTAAATCATCATATAATTCGAAAGCCTCGCAATTTGCGGGGCTTTTTTTATTGATTTAATATTAAAATTGCTATTTTGAGCCGAAAACCAAATACAATGAAAAAAATCCTAGGCATCGCCATATTAGCTACCATATTCGCCTGTAATCAAGCAGAGAAAAAATCGACAGCGGTTTCAGATTCAACAAATAGCAATACAACAAATGCTGCAACCAAAGTTGAAATTAAAGATGGGAAGAAGCTTGCGATTTTGACTGAATATGAAGATCTGAAGAACGCACTTGTTGCATCAGATGCGACTAAAGCACAAAAATCAGCATCGGTTCTTGAAAAAAGCTTAGCCAATTACGAAGGTTGTGAGCCTACCGCAGAAATTGCTGCTAAAATTGCGTCTAATAATGATCTTGTTGCACAACGGAAGAATTTCACAGTATTAAGTGCAGATGTGATCGCTTTATTTAAAACTACTGAGATTGAAGCTGGTACACTTTACGTACAGCACTGCCCAATGGCAAATAAAGGAGATGGAGGAGACTGGCTTTCAACAGCAAAGGAAATTAGAAATCCTTATTACGGAAATGAGATGCTGGAATGTGGTCGTGTTGCGGAAGAAATCAAAGGAAAATAACCATAAAATGTACAAGTAATTAAGCATGATTGTTACGTCGGTTTGACTGATTATTCATATTAATTTAACAGATTTGTTATGCATGTATATTAATTTTATATAATTTAGAAAGCTATAAACACAATACAATAATATGTCAGATATTGCAGAGATTAAAGTTGATGGTAAGACAATAGAATTGCCAGTAATAACAGGAACAGAAGATGAAAAGGCCATTGATATTTCAAAATTAAGAGATCTTACAGGCTTTGTAACCTTAGATACTGGTTTTAAAAATACTGGTTCTACAAAAAGTAAAATCACTTTCTTAGATGGTGAAAAGGGGATATTAAAATATAGAGGCTATTCTATAGAGGAGCTGGCTGAAAAGTCGAGTTTCCTGGAAGTATCTTATTTAATCGTTTATGGTGAACTGCCAACTCAAACGCAATTAGATTCATTTCAAGCAGAAATCAGCAAGCATACATTAATTCATGAGGATATGAAGAAGTTTTTTGATGGTTATCCGTCAAGATCTCATCCAATGGGTCAGCTGGGTTCGCTAATATTCTCACTATCTACCTTTTATCCAGAGTGTTTAAAGCCAAATCAAACTGCTGAAGAACAAAACTTAACCATCATTAAGTTATTGGCTAAACTGCCTACAATTGTTTCTTTCATTTATAAAAAATCTTTAGGTCATCCACTTATTTATCCTAAAAATAAATATGATTATGTGACCAATTTCCTTTGGATGACATTTGGCCAACGTACAGAAGATTACGACGTGAATCCAATTGTTGTAAGTGCGATGAATAAATTACTTATTCTTCACGCAGACCATGAGCAAAACTGCTCAGCTTCAACAGTCCGCATAGTGGGTTCTTCTGATTGTAATTTATATGCTTCTGTTGCTGCCGGAATTGCTGCCCTCTGGGGACCGCTACATGGTGGTGCAAATCAGGCTGTTATCGATATGCTGGAATTAATCAAAGCAGATGGTGGTGATACTGAGAAGTGGATCGCTAAAGCTAAAGATAAGAACGATCCTTTCCGTATGATGGGATTTGGACATAGAGTTTACAAAAACTTTGACCCACGTGCTAAAATTATTAAAAAGGCTTGCGATGATATTTTAGAAAATCTAGGTATTGATGATCCGATTTTGGAAATCGCTAAAAAACTGGAAGAAGCTGCTTTAACAGATCAATATTTTATCGACAGAAAATTATATCCAAACGTAGATTTTTACTCGGGTATCATTTACAGAGCTTTGGGTTTCCCATCAGAAATGTTTACGGTATTGTTCGCATTAGGCCGTTTACCAGGATGGATTGCTCAATGGAAAGAAATGCACGAGAACAAAGAGCCAATTGGTCGTCCTCGTCAAATTTATGTTGGCGAAACCGATAGGGCTTTCGTTAGTATTGAAGATAGAAAGTAAATTACTTCGCATAAAAAAAGACTTCAGGATTTCTGAAGCTTTTTTTTATGCCTGAATATTTTTATTTAAGTGGCTACGTAATAAATTAAATTCAACATCACCATTTCCGTCAGCTTCAATGATACGTAATAAAGAATGATGATTAAGAACATTTTTCCTATCACCTTTTTTCGCTGATAAAATACCCTTAAAGCATTAAACATGTACCAACAAATCCAGCATAACAGGCCAAGTTTAATAATGGAAGACATTATACTTCCGGCTCCAAAAACATACTTCATGACCGGCCTTGTAAATATTGACACAATGAAATAAGCTGTCATACCATGTATGGTAAATATTAAGTGATCAAGGTAATAGATGTGATTTTTCCTAAAATTCCACATAACAAATAATGCCAGTAGAGGCATCAATAAGAAGTATTGTTTTGGCCTGTTGTGCTCTAATGTTTCTTGAATAACTTCCGATTTCTCTCCTATAGTGATGGCACGTTTCTTTATTAAACGATCAAACCAGTTATCCTGATCCTGTGGTTGCAGTGTTTTTTGTCTGGCTAGATATGCCGCATAGGTACTGTCATTACGGTCATCATGAATTTTGCTGAACTTTGAAATTACCTCCGTAAGGGAATCTGATTTACTAGCTTTATTATGCTTTTTAAGATTTTCCAAAGCAATTGTTTGTTCCTTAAAACTCAGGCTTTTGAATTCTTCACGATCCATATCTTCAGCAATCCGAGCCGTGGTTTCGTTCACTATGCCTGGGGCAGCGTTAGTTAAACCAGCTTCTTTGAGTTTTTTTTGTACACTATCTAGCGTGGCTTTCCTTTTTTTCGATTGAGCAGCGGTAAGTAGTTTGTGATTGTTTTCCTTTTCAACATGTTCAGGAGAATACGCAACTAAGAAATACACAATTGATACAAATATGTACATACTCACCGGATTGATATATCTTGCTCTTTTTCCTGCAAGGTAATCAAGTGTTACTTGCCCGGGTTTAGTTAAAAGTGGAACAAGCGTTTGGAAAAATTTGTTGTCGAAGTGAAAGTAATGGGCAATACTGTGGCTAATGAAACCCCAGAAACTTTCTTTCAATTCTAAATTGGGTTGACCACAACTGCTGCAATAATGAGTTTTTACATGAGAACCGCAGTTCAGGCAATTATGTTCTTTTCTATACTTACCAGCTGACATAAAGGATTTCGAGATTGTTAATGAGTAATGGCATCAATAGCCTTTTCTTCGGCTTTGGTATGTTTGTGCTTAAATAGAATTGCAAACAAAATTGTAATTACCAGGGCATAAATGGTAAATGATAACCAGATGCTGTGCCAATCTTTCATATGGATAGTTTTATCAAATGATCCATTCTCCATAATTGAAACGCCTTGAGTTTTAACAAAATTAAGCAAATGACTATTGGTTGTTTCCGATCCTACAAAATCGGAAGTTGCCTGGATGTTATTGAAAGATTTGGTAAAATATTTATCAATCATCCAGCCAGAAACCAAGCTGCCGAACACCGCTCCGAAACCATTGGTCATCATCATAAACATTCCCTGTGCAGATGAACGCGTTTTCGCTGTTGTAGAGGTCTCGACAAATAGAGATCCTGAGATATTAAAGAAATCGAAAGCCATACCATAAACCACACACGATAAAATGATCATCCAAAGATTTCCTGCCGGATTACCATAAGCAAATAAGCCGAACCGGAAAACCCATGCAAGCATTGCAATAATCATTACCTTTTTAATTCCATAACGTTTTAAAAAGAAAGGAATAGCTAAAATGAAAAGGGTCTCTGATACTTGCGAGATTGACATGATGATGGTTGAATACTTCACCACAAAAGAATCAGCATATTTCGGGAAATTCTTAAATTCATCTAAGAAAACGTCGCCATAAGCATTTGTGAGTTGTAGCGCACCACCTAAAAACATTGAGAAGATAAAGAACAAAGCCATTTTGTAATTGGCAAATAACTTGAAAGCCTCCAGACCTAAGGTTTGCATCAAGGAAGCTTTTTCTGATATTAATCTACTTGGTTTACATTTTGGAAGGGTAAACGCATAAATTCCTAATAATAAAGCTCCGGTTCCGGCAATATAGAACTGATAAGCGCTTGCTTTATTTCCGGTTAGGTTGGTAATCCACATCGCAGCAATAAAACCAACAGTTCCCCATACACGGATAGGAGGGAAATCTTTCACAACATCTAGGTTTCCTGATTTTAAGGTGGTATAGGAAATAGAGTTACTCAAAGATATTGTTGGCATGTAAAAACACATTGCCGCCAGAATTGTCCAGAAAAATGCATTTGGACTTTCTACTTGCGGCAGATAAAATAATACAGCCGCATATAAAATATGAAGTATGCCATAAAGTACTTCTGCATTTACCCATTTATCTGCAATAATACCAGTTAGTGTCGGCATAAATAAGGATGCAAAACCCATTGTTGCGAAAATGGCTCCAAACTGGGTGCCATCCCATTGTTTTGTGCCAAACCAATAATTTGCAATAGTGATAAGCCAGGCGCCCCACACAAAAAACTGCATAAAGCTCATCAAGGTTAAGCGAAACTTAACGTTCATCATATTTGTTTGTTTGATTTTTGAAAGTAAAGGCTGAATATAGAACTATTTTGAAACATAATTCAAAAATGAACCCAAATTATTTTAAACAATCTGGGTTCATTTTAAATTGTGGTATTGATGTATAAATTCGTCGATAAAGTGCTAGTTCAAAAACTATTTATCTCTCTGAGATTAAGATGTTCCTCTTTTATTCAACTCGTCTCTTAACCTTGCTGCTTTTTCGTAAGCCTCCTCTGCGATGGCTTCCTGAAGTTTTTGCTGTAACTCTTCAAGCGTTAAATCTCCAAAACCTTGTTGTTTAGACGAAGTTGGTGTAATATCTGCATCAGGTTCTTTTGCGATAGAATCCATATTTTCCAGAAATAGAAAATCGTTTCCTTCTATTACAATTCCAGCTGAAGCCAGAATAAATTCATAGGTGTAGATTAATGCATTAAACCGCACTGCAAGTGCAATTGCATCAGATGTTCTGGCATCAATTTCATGGGTATTTTTACCATCGCTACAAATTAGTTTGGCGTAAAAAACGCCATCCACTAAATTATAAATGATAATTTCCTGAATGTTGATATGAAAGGTATCTGCCATTGACTTAAATAAGTCATGTGTGAGTGGCCTGCTGGGCGTCATTTTCTCAATTTCGATGGCAATGGCCTGGGCTTCGAAGGCGCCTATAATAATCGGAAGTCTTCGGCGACCATTCACTTCTCCTAAAACAAGGGCATAGGCACCAGATTGTGTCTGGCTGTAAGATAAACCTACAATATCTAATTTTACTTTCTTCATATTTCCAGATGTCATGTTGAGCTTGCCGAAACAATTTTTATTTCGGCAGGCTCAGGTAGACATGATTATCCTTTGTGTGCTTTTAAAGCTTCAATTAATTTAGGTACTACTTCAAAAGCATCGCCAACAATTCCGTAGTCGGCAACTTTAAAGAAAGGCGCTTCCGGATCTTTGTTGATTACAACAATCACTTTTGATGAGCTTACGCCTGCTAAATGTTGGATAGCACCAGAAATACCGATAGCGATATAAAGATTTGGGCTAATTGCAATACCTGTTTGGCCAACGTGTTCTGAATGCGGTCTCCAATCTGCATCAGAAACTGGCTTAGAGCATGCAGTTGCAGCGCCTAATAATCCAGCCAACTCTTCAATCATTCCCCAGTTTTCTGGTCCTTTCAAGCCTCTGCCGGCGGATACCACCAATTCTGCATCTGGTAACGACACTTTATCAGTTGCCCTAACAATGTCTTTGATAACAGTTCCCAAGTCTGATTGTTTAATGTCGGCAGAAAAGTTTTCAATAGCAACCTCTACAGCGTTTTCTTTAACACCAAAAGCATTTGGGTTTAACGCAATTACTTTATTTGCTGAAGTTAATTCGGTAACGGCAAATGCTTTTCCTGAAAAGGCAGTCTTTTTTATTGAAAATTTGCCATCGTTACTTGGAAGCTCAACCGCACCATCAGCCAAACCTGCTTTAAGTTTTACTGCAATACGAGGAGCGAGGCCCTTGCCAGAAAAGGAGTTGGACAATACCACAATATCAGCGGCTTCTTTTTCTGAAGCAGCGGCAATAACACTCGCATAAGCTTGATTAACGAAAGTTTTCAGCTGCTCGGCACTAACATTTAATACTTTAGAGGCCCCATATTTGCCTAATTCTTTCAATTCGTTTTCAGCAACATCGCCGATAGAAATGGCAGTTAAGTTTGTTGATTGTTGATCAGCAATTGCTTTTGCATAAGAAACAGCTTCAAAAACAGATTTCTTAAACTTCCCTTCAGCTTGTTCTACATATACTAGTACAGACATATATTTATTTCTTTATCCTCAAAAAGGATTATGTAAACGATTTAATTACTTAATTTCAAATCCCCCTCAGGAGATTTATTACTTTATATTACTTTGGCTTCGCTATGAAGTAAGTCAATCAAAGATTCAGTTTGATCAGCCGGAATTAACTTTACTGTTCCGCGTGGGGCAGGAGTTTCGTATTTGGTAATTTTAGTTACTTCTTCAAGTGCTACCGCGTCTACAACTGCTAAAGGTTTTGTACGAGCACTCATTATACCACGCATATTAGGAATTTTAGGTTCTGCAACACCTTCTGCACAGCTTGCTACAAATTTACCAGAAACCGTAACCACTTCCTTGCCGCCTTCAATTTCTCTCTCTACTGTTGCCGTATTTCCATCAACTTCTAATTTTTTGATAATGGAGATTGAAGGAATGTCTAAAAATTCACCAACCATTGCAGCAACCTGATTTCCATTATAGTCAATTGATTCACGTCCGGTTAAAATCAAATCAAAATCTTTTTCTTTTGCATATTCTGCAATCTGTTTTGCAACAAAATAAGCGTCGCGAGGTGCTGCATTTACACGAACGGCCTCATCTGCACCTATCGCCAATGCTTTTCTAATGGTCGGATCATTGGCAGCTTCTCCAACATTAATTACGGTTACAGTTCCTTTGCCACCTTCAGTTAGTTCAATTGCTCGAGATAATGCAATTTCGTCATACGGATTAACAATATATTGTACGCCCGCAGTATTGAATTCGGTATTATCATTAGTAAAAGTTATTTTTGTCGTCGTGTCGGGCACGTTACTGATACAAACTAATATTTTCATATGTTAATAGTGGTTTTTAGTGAATATGAAATGCTCAGGGCTTAGTGAAAAAGCTACCGATTTATCATATTAATTGTATTATTTATATAAGGTCTTTCTGCAAATTTAATTAAAAAAGCAAGGAAATAAAATGTCATCAAGCCGTTTAGCAAAGTTATTGGAGTTTTTAGAAAATGATCCTAATGATCCATTCATACTATATGCCTTAGCCACAGAGTATAACACTCAAAATGATAATGAAAAAGCATATTCTTTTTACCTTCAGTTAACCGATAAGCATCCAGATTATGTTGGCACTTATTATCATTTGGGCAAGCTGTTAGAAAAAGATAATCAAAAAGAAAAAGCGATTGAGATTTACCAGAAAGGGATGCTTGTAGCCCGAAACAAAAGAGATATGCATGCTTTTTCTGAACTTCAGGGTGCCTATAATACAGCGGCAGGTTTAGATTATGAGGATGATTAATCTTTATAACCATCATTCGCAAATAGACAATAATACAGCTATCATCCAATTTAATGCAAGCTAAACCCATCGCTGCGAAAAAGCAGTGGCTATTTATCAGAAACGTTGTGTTTTTTACATTCACTTCGTTTGGAGGTGCTCAAGCGCATCTCGCCTTATTGTTGAAATATTTTGTGCAAAGCACTAAATTTATTTCAGAAGAAGAATTGTTAGAACTCAATGCACTTGCTCAGGTGCTACCTGGACCAGCTTCTACGCAAACACTGGTCGGTATAGCCTGGAAGGTAGGAAAGTTGAAACTGGCTATCATTACCTTTCTGATCTGGATTTTACCAACTGCCGCAATAATGACTTTTGCTGCAATAAGCTACGCACTTCTTGATCAAAAGCAGAAGTTTAATGATATCCTGGAATATATTCAACCTATTGCTTTAGGTATTGTAGCCTATGGGGCATGGAAACTTGGTAAAAAAGTGCTGTCATCGCAAGTTTCTATATTTCTGGCTGTTGGATCAGTGGTAGCAACTTTTGTCCTTAGAAACGCTTACGTATTTCCTCTGGCGATACTGGTTGGTGGAATTATTTCATCGGCAATTGAAACTCCCAGAGAAGAAACCGAATTAAGGGTGCGTTTATTTTCAAATTTGAATCCGAAGAAATTAATATATTTCCTTGGTGCTTTACTTCTTTTTGCTTTAGTTGGTGCCATTATTAACCGAACCTCTCCATTTAGTTTGCCAATTCGTTTGCTGGAGAATTTTTATCGTAATGGTATTCTGGTTTTCGGTGGCGGACAGGTATTGGTTCCGTTAATGTTTACAGAATTTGTCGAGATGAAGCATTATTTGCCTTCTTCAGGATTTTTATCGGGTTTTGCACTGCAGCAAGCACTTCCGGGACCGACCTTTTCTTTTACAAGTTATTTGGGCGCTTTAAGCATGAGAAACTTCGGTTACGGCATGTGGGGACAAATACTTGGTGGTTTAATCGGTGTGATTGGAATCAACTTACCTGGATTAATTTTAGTATTGTTTATTGTTCCATTTTGGGATGACTTGAAGAAAATTTCCAGGATCCGCCACAGTCTTTCGGGAATTAATGCCGTTAGCGTAGGGTTTATTATAGCCGCCTTTATTCTTTTACTAATTCCAATGGGTTTCAATCTGATATTTATAGGGATAATGATTGCAACTTTTTTGCTCTTAAATTTTACTAAAATTAGTCCACCAATTATTGTACTTGCAGGTATTTTAATAGGCTATCTGTTTTAGCATTTTTCTTAAATATTATTCTATAAAAATAGGGAAACTGATCGTTTCCCTTTCGAAGTATATTTTAATTAAAATGGTGGGTCATCATCATTGTAATCGTCCATTTTTGAAGGACGGATAATCACGTTGCTCTGTTTTTCAAAATCTTGCGAAGGATACATTCCTGCTGAAGGATCTGCTGCTGCAAATGATGTTGGCGCTGTAAAATCATCTTCTAAATCTGTAAATTTCACAAACTTACCAACGAAACGTAATGGAACTATACCAGTTTCACCGTTACGGTGTTTGGCAATAATTACCTCACCAATGCCTGCTTGTGATCTTCCTTGCTCATCTTCCGTAATACCATAATATTCCGGACGGTAAAGGAACAATACCATATCGGCATCTTGCTCAATAGATCCCGATTCACGTAAATCGGAAAGCATTGGCCTTTTCCCTTGTAAACCAGGTCTGCTTTCTACCGCACGACTCAACTGCGATAATGCCAGTACCGGCACATCCAGTTCTTTAGCTACAGATTTTAACGCTCTTGAAATACTACCAATTTCCTGCTCACGGTTACCGCCACCTTTTCCGCCTTCACCTTTACCATGCATTAACTGTAAATAATCGACAATAACAAGTTGAATATCGTATTGAGATTTTAGCCTTCTGCACTTGGCTCTAAACTCGAAAATATTTAAGGCCGGGGTATCATCTATTAATAATGGCGCTTCAGTTAAACGGCCAATTTTGCTATGTAATTGTTGCCATTCCCATTCCTGCAAATTACCTTTTCTAATTTTCTCCTGTTCAATTTCGGCTTCGCCGGATATCAGACGATTCACTAACTGAACGGATGACATCTCTAAGGAGAAAACTACAGTAGGTTTTTGGAAATCAACAGTCGCGTTTCGGGCACAGGTAAGTACGAAGGCTGTTTTTCCCATCGCCGGACGAGCAGCAATGATTACCAGATCTTGTTTCTGCCAACCTCCGGTAATTCTATCTAATCCGGTAAAGCCGGTAGGAACCCCTGTCAAGCCATCTGTCTTAGTTCTTAGCTCTTCTAGCGTTGCTAAAGATTGTTTAATGATATCATCCATCTTTTGCGTATCTCTACGTAAATTATTCTGGGCAATATCAAATAATCCTTTCTCGGCATGATCCAGTAAATCAAAAATGTCCGCTGTATCTTCATAAGCGGTCGTAATAATATCTGTAGAAATTCTAATTAACTCTCTTTGAATATATTTTTGAGAAATTATACGGGCATGAAACTCAATGTTAGCTGCCGATGCTACTCGGTTGGTTAGGTTCGTAATGTAATAGGCACCACCAACCATCTCAAGTGCGCCCATCTGACGAAGCTCTGCGGTAACGGTTAAAATATCAACAGGCTTAGATTTCTCAAAAAGCATATGAATAGCTTCAAAAATCTTTTGATGTGCCTCCTGATAAAAAACTTCGGGTTTTAAAATATCGATTACTGCGGAAAGAGCATCCTTTTCAAGCATTAAAGCACCCAAAACCGCCTCTTCTAAATCTAATGCTTGTGGAGGCAATTTGCCCATCGTACTTACGGTATTAGTTAATCGTGCTTTCCTCGCTGTTAAACTGTTTTTTCCGCCTTGTTCATTATCCATACTCATAATACAAAAGTAGGTAAAATTTGACGCGATTGTTTTAGTGTGTACGT
>NZ_AJLG01000163.1 GCF_000258495.1 Pedobacter agri PB92 | reverse complement strand
ACGTACACACTAAAACCCCATTGGTTACGTAAAACCTCAGTCATTAACCATTTACTTCCCGTAGCCGGAATACCATCAACTTCATTGAAAGATGCCATAATGCTTGCTGCACCGGCATCAACAGCAGCTTTGTATGGTGGGAAATACTCGTTGTACATGCGCACCTTGCTCATATCAGTAGTATTGTAATCTCTGCCCGCTTCTGCAGCACCATATAAGGCATAATGTTTCACACAAGCTAAAATTTCATTATTGGCTTGCAATTTACCCTGATAACCTTTTACCATGGCGGCAGCAATTTGCGAGCCCAGATAAGGATCTTCACCACTACCTTCAGAGATTCTTCCCCAACGTGGGTCGCGTGAAATATCAACCATAGGAGAGAAAGTCCAGTTGATTCCGCTTGCGCTGGCTTCGATGGCTGCAACTCTTGCCGATTTTTGTACAGCGGTCATATCCCAGGTTGCACTCATGCCTAAAGGAATTGGGAAAACGGTATTGTAACCGTGGATCACATCCATGCCAAAAAGCAAAGGAATTTTTAACCTGCTTTCTTCAACGGCAACTTTCTGAACCGCTTTGATTTTATCAACCCCTTTAATGTTGAACAAACCGCCAACCTGACCGTTTTTAATTTTTTTACCGATGTCGCTGCTGTTAGCCTGACCGGTTGTAATATCACCGGAGCTAGGCAGGTTTAACTGGCCGATCTTCTCATCAACAGTCATCTTCGCCATCAGGTTAGTGATAAATGTATTCATCTTTGCCTCTTCAGCGGATATAGGTTTTTTGATTTGTGCTGTTGCATTTAATACGAGTGATGTTAAACAAACAACCAGGATTTTCGCTCTATTCATTATATATGTGTTTTATTCTTTTAAAAATTAATCAACTTTTTTTACTGCGGTTTTTGTCGAAACTCCATTTTCATTTATGGCTTCGATTGAAAAATAATAGGCCTTTTGGCTATCCATTGCCTTAAACCAGTATTCATTAACGTCATGGATCATGATGCAGTTGTAAAGTTTATCTGGCGCCGTGCCATAATATAAATTGTATGCAAAAGCATTATCTACAGGTTGCCATTTAATGTAGGCACTTCGTTTATCCTTTTCAGTTCTCAATACAATTAAATTTTTAACTGATGAAGGCTTTTCGCCATTTCCATTTCCAAAAATACGCAATCCACTGATGGCAAATTTTCCGGTTGGCATGTGGATGTTTACCATTTTGATGAACCTCGTTTTGACTGGTTTTTCCAGTTCGATGTAATCGTGAGGAACATCTTTTTTATTCTGACTCTTATCAACTAAGGTTGTCCATTTTTTGCCATCAAGCGATGAAAGGATTTTATATTGATGGTAAATGCCAACCTGTTTGCCGATAAATTCAGCATCTTGATCTGCATAATTGATTTGAATGGCATTCACCGTTGCTAGACTTCCTAAATCTGTTTGAATCCACTCGCCATTGTTAGCTGTTTTTGCGCTCCAATAAGTTTTAATGCTTTCATCAACCGCATTATTGGCATGGAAGCCGCCAAGTGTTGAGGATACAGTAACTGGGTTTTTATAGTTGATCAACATCCAGCCTGGTCCGGCGGGGCCATTTTCTATTCTTTCAGAAGGAAGATAAAGTGGATAATCTCCAAAGGCGGTGTTTGTCCACATCACATCATCTTGATCAAAATCTGTCGGCCAAATGCCCATTCTACGTTCCCAGGTATTTTTCACACAAATGATGCTGGTAGAAATGTGCCAATAATTTTGTGCATTATCCTGAAAAGTCGCCCCATGACCAGCGCCACGTGAAAAGCCGCCACCTTTGTAACTTAGTGGGTCGGATTGCGGTGTTGAAGGACTATCATAGAAGAGTGGTTTAGTTCCAACAACAACGCCATCAGAATAGCCGCTAAATTCAGTTCCTGGTGCGCCATATTGAAAATAATATTTACTCTTGTGTTTGGTCATCCATGCACCCTCGCTAAAAGGATCGAGAAAAGTATTATCCATGTATTCTCCAAAACGTTGCCAGCCATAACGCCAGCTTTGCAGTAAATACATAGGGGTGCGTGTTCCTTTTGGCTGGAATGTTTTACGATCGAGTTCTACGCCATACATCGGATAATTATTACTGCTACCGTTGTACATGTAAAATTTGCCATCATCATCGGTAAAAAATGCAGGATCCCAACCGCCAATTTCTAAGGAATCTACCAAGGGAAACCATTTATTTCCCAACGGATCTGTGCTTCCCCAAAGCGTGAAATTTTTAGTGTATGTACTTCCAAATACCACAACAGTATCGCCAATAATACCTACCCCGGGTGCACAAAGTTCATCCTTGGTTTTGTTCCATGGGCGAAGAAATTTACGTTCTATAAATTTCCAATTCAACATGTCCGAACTGTGCCAGTAACCCCATTGGTTAGTGCTAAAAAGCAAGAACTCACCTTTGTAGTTTACAATAACAGGATCTGCAGTTGCACGATGTTTACCCCATTCAGTAAAAGATTCAAAAGGTGTATAACCGTAATCCACATTAATGGGGTTACAATATGTTTTCTGCTTCTGAGCGAAAGCCGCCAAGAAGAAAGTCAAAACGTAAATTGTAAGTACCGTTTTTTTCATATTTTAAACTTAGAACGCCAATCCAAGGTATGAAGCAATCTCACTAATGATTAAGCTTAGCTCCTTGAGATGAGATTTTATTTTATAGCCGGACTTTCAAATCCTAGCTTAGTTAATCCAGTTTTAACTTCTGGTGCACTCATAAATAACTTCCACAATAAACCGGTTCTGCCGTTTTCGATCATGACTACAATTGGACCCTGATCTATTCCGATATATCTTTTTGGAAACCAATTCTCTGTTTCACTATAAGCATCGTAGAAACCAAATTCGCCCCAAACTTTATCATTTAGGTTCTCATATAAATTTCTGATGACCTGCATACTTTCTTTTTTCGCGTAAGGATATGAAGAAAGGGCTGCGGTAGGCGCAATTACACCAAAATCTTCTTGTGGATTGTGTGCCGCATAACCCTTAACAGAGTAACTTGCCGTTAAGCCCCATGAATTTTTACCATAACCTTTAAAGCCTTTTGGGTTTTTGATGGCATAATCGTAATTAATTAGCGTCTGGCTTTTATTTTCTTCCCAATAATTAGCATATCTATCTTTTAGTCCGGTTGGATTTAAACCTAAATAGGAATAGTGTGCCCAAAAAAGCGGACCCACATTTTCACCTACCACATTATGTTTTAACTTAACAGGATGACCATAAATTGAAATATTGGTATTAATCTTACCGCTTTTAGCCCATCCTTCATGATAAACTTCGGCAGGTACGCCATGTGTTGGTGAACATGCTGCCAAAACATAAGTAATTAAACATTCATTATACCCGGTAATGGCAAAGTTCATTTTCCAGCCGGAGTTTGGCGACCAGTGCCAATACAACACATTCTCATTGTTTTTTCTGAAAAAATTCCAGTCAATGCCTTTCCATAATTCATCAGCTTTTGCAGCTAATGCCTTTTCCTGTGGATTGCCATTTATATAATATTGACGAACACAAATTAAAGCTTGTGCCAGGAATGATGTTTCAACCAGATCGCCGGCATCATCATTTTTGCCAAATGCTTTTGCTTTTCCTGAAGGTAACATCCAATGAGGCCAAACACCGTGAAAACGATCTGCCTTGGCTAAAAAATTTAAACCCTTCTCAAGGTGTTTAAATCCTTCTTCTCTGGTGATAAACTTGCGTTCAATAGCAGCGATGGTGCCCATGATGCCAAATCCACTTGCACCAGTGGCGATAACGTTTTTATCATTTTGCGGATAGATATTGTCGCTGTGATAACGCTCTCTGGAAAGACCGGAAGTTGGTTCAGCACCTTCGTAAAAATACTTATAGGTTTGTTTTTGTACCAGATCGAGTAATTGATCATCTGATAGGCGTCCTTTAAGCGTAGCGTCAGTTGTATCTGTCTGAATGACTTTTTGCGCACAAGAGGATATGAGGATACTGGTTAACGATAAAAAAAGAAGGTGTCGGAATGTAAGTTTCATGTGTGTAATTACTAATTTTAGAGATTGGGACTGCTAAACCCAAGGTTTCGCATGCCTGATTTAATTTCTGGAGCACTCATAAATAAGTTCCAGATGAGCTTTGTTCTATAATTTTCAATCATCACGATGATCGGACCTTGATCGATTGCAAGTGTTGATGTCGCAAACCATTGATCCTTCAGTGAAAAGGCATCATAAAAACCATACTCGCCCCAGGTTTTGTTTCCTAATTTATAGTAGAAATACTTCATGGCTTGCATGGATTCTGTTGGCGTGTACGGCATAGATGATAAGGCTGCAGTAGGTGCTATCGTGCCCCCGTCATTATTCGGTGAACTTGCAGTATATCCGCCTTGAATATCGCTTGCTGTTAGGCCCCAGCAATTTTCGCTGTAGCCATAATTTCCTAATGGATTCGCTTTACAGTAATTATAATTAATTAAAGTATGGGCTTTTGTTTGTGTTTCGTAATTGGCGAAAGCATCACTTAAGCCATTCGGATTGATGCCCAGAAATGAATAGTGAGAAAAGAACAGCGGGCCACCATTTGCTGTACCCAAAGGAAGCTGAACACCATAATAAGTGTTTCCATTTTTCATGGCACCATTTTGTGCCCAACCCGTATCATATACTGATTTTGGTATCGAAAAAGTAGGAGAGGAGGCAGCCATTACATAAGTAATCAAACATTCATTCCAACCTTTAATAGGTAAGTTCATATCCCAATTGTAATTTGGGCTCCAGTGCCAGTAAAGTGTTGTGCCATTATCTTTGCGATACCAACTCCATTCAACACCGTTATAAATGGTATTGATATCATTTCTCAAGGCAGTTTCATTCGCGTTTGTGCCGTTAAAATATTGACGGGCAGTAATCAATCCTGCCATTAAGAATGACGTTTCTACTAAATCTCCGCCATTATCTTTAGTGCTAAAAGGAATTACTTTTCCTGTATTTCCATCCAGCCAATGGGGATAAGCACCATGAAAACGTTCAGCTGTTTTTAAAAATGCCACGATTTTTTGCATTCTTGCCAGTCCATCAGCTCTGCTGATAAAATTGCGACTGATACCTGAAACCAAAGCCATGATGCCGAAGCCGGAGCCGCCAGAAGTTACAGTATTACCAGATGTATTTCTTTCTCTTGCTAAACCACTGGTTGGGTGGCCAAAATCCCAGAAATATTTAAAAGTTTGTTTTTGAACGAGTGTTAAAAGCTCGTCGTCTGTGATGCGGGGGAATTTATCGGTATCGTCAACAGCTGTGATGAGGTTGACGGCAATGCTTGTTTGCAATTTGTTGCCAGTTTTTGATAGCAATCCCGTATTTACGGTTAAAATATATTTTGTAATAGGTTGTAATGTTGAGGTCGTAATTACTACTGTATTATCGTTATTCTCTAAAGTTGGTGTGTAGGTGGCTGCATTTCCAGCAGCGTCTGTTAAGGTAATGTTTCCGCTAACGGAACTTATATTGATAGGGGATGAGAAAGTAATTTTAACAACAGGGTTGTTGTTTAATCCATAATAAGTAAAGCCACTGAAAGTGCCATTAACTTTTAAGTCAGAAAAAGCATAGGTTGCCGGAGGAATAACTGGATCGATAACAGGATCAGACGTTCCACCCTTTTTGCAAGCAAATAATAGGAGGGAAAAAATTAAAGTATATATCTGGATGTTTTTCATTTTTGGATATTTAAAAAAGGGCTGCCATTTGGCAACCCTCTTACTTGTGCCGTTAGGAATTTGGGATTTTATTTACCTCTTCCTTCAAGCTTTTGTAACGAACTGATTTCAGTATCGGTTAAAGCTTTGTTATAAATTCGAACCTCATCTAACTGGCCTACCAAATAACTTGCCCAATCTTGTTTACTGGTTGCAGTAGTTAAACTAGGTGTAGTTTGAAAATGAACTGTTCCAAATACCATTTTGCTGGCATTTTGAAATACCAAAGGGCCATTATTGGCAATTACCTGCGTTGCAATTTTTGCCCCATTAACATATACTTTGTATGTAGATGTTCCCTGATCATAACTTAACGCAATTTGATTCCATTTATCCCATGGACTAGTCATAGCATAATTACCTAGCCAATTGTCAGTACCAGCGTTATTTAAATGGAATTTCAAATTTCCAGAAGCGGCTGTACCACCATTTTCGAAAAAAACAGTCATATTTCCCCAAAAAGAGTTTGAATTGGATACGTCAACTAAACCAACAATACCCTTATCGTTAAGTGGCATCTTCTCCCATAAGGTAAGTGTAAAGCTCTTAAGGTTTTGAACCGCAGCTGGAGTATTAGAAACAACATAACCATTTAAAGCACCTTGTAAACCATTACCTTTCACTGCAGGAGCAAATGAAGTTCCTGTATTGACACCAACAGTATTAGAAACACTATCAATTAAACTACCATCAAACGCCCAATAAGCTACTAAACTACTTGGCGCTATTTGTTTTGCGCTAGTATAACCACCGATATTTAGTGCCGGAGCATAGCTTGCAGGATCAAATTCTTTTTGACATGAAGATAACCCCAAAGTCATCGCCGCCATTAATAAAAAATATTTTGTTTTCATTCTTATAAAATTTAGAGGTTAATAACCTGGGTTTTGTGTTAATGTACCTGCACTTAGATCAATCTCTGTTGAGGGAATTGGCCAAACTTCATTTTTACCAGCTTTCCAGCCTCTAGGACCAAAAACTGCAGTGCCACGACCTTGACGAATAACATCAAAATAACGATCTGATTCCATTGCAAATTCAACTTGTCTTTCTTTCCAGATTGCCTGACGAATCGCTTCTTTATCTGTTGAAGTAACATCAGGTAAAACACCAGCTACACCACCACGAGCACGAGCACGAACCTTATTTAAAGAGGTTTTAGCCAAAGTTGGATTATTTAACTCATTTGCAGCTTCAGCGTTCATTAACAAAACATCAGCGAAGCGAAGAACCCTTACATTTTGTTGTGCGCCTTCATTTACACCAGTAATAATTAAGCTGAATGGAACATAAGATTTTTGATTGTACATTGGATTATCACCCGTTGCAGCAATGATATCACCCTGTGGAGTGGTTTCACCTCTAAAAATGATCGTTGCATCTCTTCTTACATCACCTGGCTCATAAGCTGCTGCTAACGCTGCTGTTGGCACATTAAAGCCCCAACCTCCAACAGAACCTCTTACACCCTGGACCTGGCTGTACTGAGATGTTGCTGAATTCGGAATACTTTGATTAATTTCACATTGAATTTCGAACACTGACTCAATGTTATTCTCATTATTTAACCTGAAACTTTGCTCATAGTTAGGGAAAAGATCGTAACCCATACCCATTACTGTATTGGTTAAAGAAAGTACTAAATCCCACTTACCAAGATACATAGCAACTTTTGCATGTAAAGCTAGAGCAGCTCCTTTAGTTGCCCTTCCTCTATCAACTGCTGTGTAAGTTTGTGGTAATGCAGCTGCAGCGTCATCTAAATCTTTTTCAATTGCTGCCCATACCTGTGCTTTAGGTGTACGTGGAATGTTAAATTCTGTCGCATCTTTTGGTACATTCAAGCGCAAAGGAACATCACCAAAAGCCCTAACTAATCTGAAATAAGAATAAGCACGAACGAATTTAGCTTCAGCCAAGTAACGAGCTTTTAAACTTGCATCCATATTTATTGCAGGAATGTTGTCTAAAACCTGGTTACACAAGTTGATATTTTGATATTGTCCGGTCCAGAATCCACTGAATTGGCCTTCAGTTGATGATGCTGTGTAGTTATCAAAGTTATTTAAATAACTGGCATCATTTACAGAACTCCCTTTTTCAGCATCATCACCAGGAATACTTTCTACAGCTAATGCAGGGAAAGCTGTATTTTCCCAGGTTCTCAAATTTCCATAAATAGAATTTACGGCTTTGGTAGCATCATCCTGAGTTTTCCAAAATGTTACTGCAGGTTGCTGCGCTTGTGGATCTACATTTAAAAAATCTTTTTTACATGCAGGAGATATCAGAATGGTTGAGCATAAAGCAATAAGCCCAAACTTTTGTATGTAGTTGTTTTTAATATTTTTCATGTCTTTATCGGTATTAGAAAGTAACTTGAAGACCTAATCTGTAAGTTGCAGATAGTGGATAAACATTTGCATCAATACCTGCATTTGTTGGCGTTCCTCCAATCTCTGGAGTAAATCCTTTGTATCCAAATAAGTTAATTGCATTTTGAGCATCAACAAAAACTCTAATTTTTCTCAGGGTCAACTTTGTCATTAAGCTGGTTGGCAAGGTGTAACCTAACTGAACGTTTCTTAAACGAATATATGATCCATCTTCAACATAAAAAGAATTAGGCGCTGAGTTAGCTGTAGAACCGACATTTGCAGAAGGATAAGTTGTTGATGTTCCTTCTCCACGCCATCTGTTATCATAGAAATCTTTGCTAAAGTTTTCATTACCAAAACGATAGGCAACGTTTGCGTTGTAAACATCAACATCTGCAACACCTTGCACATCAAGAGATAAATCAAATTCTTTATAACCAAATGTTGCGCTTAAACCATAGCTGTATTTAGGGTTAGGATTACCAAGAACCACACGGTCCTTTCCGTCAATAACACCATCGCCATTTACGTCAGCATATTTAAAATCTCCTGGTTTCGCTGATGTTCTTTGGGCAGAAGCAGCAACTTCAGCTGTGTTTTGGAAGATACCTGCTACCTGATAGCCGAAGAAAGCACCAATTGGTCCACCTTGAACTGTTCTGGTTGCTAAAGCACCATTCGCAATACCTGCACCACCGGCATAAATTGGATTTAAGCCCGTAATAACTGATAATACTTTATTGTTATTGATACCAACGTTACCGCTAATTGAGTAACTGAAACCATTTTTAGCCTGATCAGCATAAGTGGCTAAAAATTCGAAACCACGATTCTGGAAATCAGCCTGGTTACCAATTAATTTACCGCTGGAAGTTCCGATTGATTGTAAAACGTTAATATCAAAAATTGCCTGTTCAGTTTTCTTATTATAGAAACCAGTTTCAATGCTTAAACGATTATTTAAGAATTTAGCTTCGATTCCAATATCAGTACCTACAGTGCGCTCCCAGTTTAAGAATGATGGAACAATAGAGTTCACATTTGCACCAGTATAACCCACACCATTGAAGAAGGCAACTAATTTTCCGCTTTGATCAACAGTTAACGTTGTTGGGTTTACAGGAACACCTGCGTTACCAACTTTACCCCATGAACCTTTTAATTTTAAATAGTTCACTACTTTTTGGTCCTTCATGAAATCTTCGCCAGTTACAACCCAGCCAGCACCTACAGCAGGGAAGTTACCCCACAAGTCACCACCGTTAAAGAATTGAGAAGCACCATCTCTACGTATAGTTGCATTTAATAAGTAGCGATCTTTGAACGAGTAGTTTACTCTTCCAAAATAAGAAGCCGAAGTTAGTAAACTTCCTCCATCTTCAACACGACGAGTTGCTGCGGTACCCAATGCAAGGTATAAATCTCCGTCACTGCTGTAAGGAACATCAAATGCTGTTGCTTTTACAAAGTAATTTTTTCTTCTTTGAGCAGTTTGTCCAACTAATACAGTTAAATTATGATCTCCAAAAGTATTCTTGTACGTTAAAGTGTTTTCGAGAATCCAGTTTCTGTTTTCATCCCTGTCGATGTTCAACGTACTTTGAGTAGTTCTTTGACCTTGAGTAGCTTGGTACACTGGAGAGTAGGCTCTTACTTCATTTTGGCCAAAATCGCCACCTGCACTTGTTCTGAAAGTAAAGTGTTTGGCAACTGTTAACTCAGCATAAACATTACCTGTAATGCGGTAGTTTTTTGATTTTTGATTGAAAAAATCTAAAGTTACTTGAGGGTTAAAGTTATTACCACCACCTAAGCCGAAATCATTGGCGTCGCCATAACTTCCATCAGCATAATAAACAGGTACAACCGGGCCTGCAGCATACAACTGGCGGAAAATACCACTGCTGATATCATTGGTATTAATCGCTGTTCCTGAAACCGTGTAACCAATTTTCAATGGCTTCAGTACCTGAAAATCGTTTGAAAACTTGGCTGTATAACGCTTGTAGTTTTGGGTTTTAACAATACCATCCTCATTGGTATAACCTAATGAGAAGTTATATGTAGTTTTCTCTGAACCACCATTTACAGAAACTTGATGATTAGTTTGTAAGGCATTTCTAAAACCCTGATTGTACCAGTTTGTACCTTCTCCATAACTTGAAGGATTTGCAAATAATGGTGTGGCCGTTGCATCATTAGATTTAATCAATTCATTAATGATCGTTGCATATTCAGTCGCATTGGCCATCTCTATCTGATTAGTCACTTTTTTATAACCAACTGAACCGTTATAGCTTATAATTGGATCTCCGTTTTTACCTTTCTTAGTTGTGATAAGTACTACTCCATTCGCAGCACGAATACCATAAATGGATTGTGATGATGCATCTTTTAAAATACTTAAGTTCTCAATATCTCCAGGATTTAAGAAGCTTACATCGTCAAACCAAACACCATCTACAACATATAAAACGCCGGTGTTGCCATAAACTGTTCCTGTACCGCGGATAGTAATTTTAGGCGATGAGCCAGGAGTACCAGTATTTGTAATCGAAACTCCGGCAACCTTACCTTGTAAAGCACTGATTGGATTTACAGATGCTTGTTTAGAAATTTCTTCACCTTTTACTGAAGCTACAGAACCCGTAACATCAATCTTTCTTTGCGTACCATATCCCACAACAACTACCTGGTCTAATTGCTGACTTGAAGATTGTAATACTACGTTGATTGTTGTGCGATTGCCTATAGCAATCTCTTGAGTTACATAACCAACAAATGTAAAAACAAGGGTTGCGTTAGCTGGTGCACTGATGCTATATGCACCCGTTGCATCTGTTTGTGTTCCGGTTTGCGTTCCTTTTACTTGTACGCTTACACTTGGCATGGTGGTCTTGTCACCTCCATCTGTTACAACACCTTTTACAGTGATGTTTTGCGCAAATGCTACGTTAGTTGCGAGTAAAAAAAATACGGCCAGAACAGAAATTCTTGTAAAGATTCTTTTCATGCTTATTATAATTTAGTTTAATTGTTAGGATAAAAGTGTGATTGTTTTTGGTCTTGTGCAAGTGATGCGACCTCTACATTAATACATCAAAGCAAAATTCAAGGTATCTCAAATGTGTTTACTGTTTTGCATTTGAGGCTAAAAAC
>NZ_AJLG01000162.1 GCF_000258495.1 Pedobacter agri PB92 | reverse complement strand
ATATGCGATTTGTTTGATGGACTGCCCCACATCCTGTAGCGATCGTTTGCTTTCCAGCAACAGCAATTGATTACAAAGTTGATTCAGGGTAAACCCAAGACTTTCTTTAAGTATCTCATTCATCCTTTTTGGTGACAATCCAACTTGAGCAGCATAGAATGTGACTGGCTGCTGTGTCTTGAAATTAGATTCTATCAGTTGCAGCAAACGAATTATTCTTTCGTCTTTATGGGAGAAGCTGAGAGGTAGTGCGTTAGTGAATCTATGAAGGATTAGCAGAAAGGCTTTGGTATACATTTTCAGTAGTTTCATGTCACATTCTCCCTGAAATTCAGATTGCAGCAGGAAAAATAATTGCTTCAGTTCAGTTAGCTTGTCTTTTGGAATTGCTATTCCCTTATTTTCGAAAGGCAGAAAAAGTTGGTTGATTGCCGTTTCCGTTATCGCGTGAAAAAAATTCTTCGGAAAAAACGACTACTCTTGCATTTGGCAGGCTTTGCGATGGAATAGCATGTACCTGATTTTTTGCTATGAGAAATACGGTGTTTTTTTTTATTGGGTAAGGTTCGAAGTCGATATAGTGTATATCCTGATCTTCTGTAAACCAGATGATCGCATAAAAATGAATGCGGTGATGAAGAAAATGCTGACCAAATGCCACCTTTTTTTCTGATACCATAAAAGGGGTATTTGGAAGAACATGTACAGGTAGCATTTCTTTTTCCTTCATGGTTCTTAAATATAAAGTTTTGGGTTTAAAATGATATATATATCCACCAAGCTATTTCTTTTCTTTTGCAATTCATTTCAATCAAAATTAAGTGAACAATTTGCTGAAAGCCAATCACACTTTTTACATCAATTTCATCGTTTTTGTTTTATGATCTATCAGGAACGTCTTTTTCAAAAGGAATTTGAAATCATTCCTTCCTTATTACGTTATAACTTGGCGATAACATTTCTATGCCTGCAGCATTAAGCTCGTCTTGAATATGTTCGAGCAAGCTACTGTAAATTAGCGCTTGTTTGCCTGCCTGGTCGGTGTAAGCATTAACTTGGTAAGATACATAGAAATCATTCAAACGAGTTTGTAGCACAAAAGGTCGGGGTTCTTGCAGGATAAAATCGGATTTGAGCGCTGCTGAGATAAGGATCTCATAAGCTTTTTTCCAAGGCACATCGTAGCCTAACGTTACCTCGTAGTGAACAATTAATCCATTCGTTTTCGCCTGGCTAGAATAATTTACAGTGCTGCTGGAAAGCACCATGGAATTAGGTACAGTAACGTCTTCATTTTTTATCGTTCTGATTCGGGTAACCAACATTGTTTTTTCGATAATATCACCGGTTACTTCACCAATTTTTACCCTATCGCCAATACGAAAAGGCCTCATGTAGGTAATCACCAGGCCAGCTACAATATTTGTGATCGCACTTGATGATCCGAGGGAAATCAAAATCCCCAGAAAAACCGAAACACCTTGAAATGCAGCAGATCCTGAACCTGGCAGATAAGGAAACACAATCACCAGCATAAAAGCGTAAAGAATAAACCTGATGATATTAAATGTCGGTACCGACCATTCAGGGTGGAAGCCGTTGATTTGAATATTTCCCCGCTTAACTTCCTTAAAAAAATATCTTACTGCTTTGAGTGAGAATTTGAAAATCAGGTAAATCACAAGGATCGTAAACAGGTTCGGCAGATACGCCACAATTCCATTTAATGCCACTTTAAGTGGGCCTAAAATCCAGTTCAAAAGGGTGCTGGTCCAGCTTTCTGTTTCAGGAAACACACTGAAAAGTAAGGGTAAAGATAGGTAGATCAGCAGTAAAGTGACGATAAGCCTTAAAGCGCTATTTATTTTTAAAAATATCAACGCCAAATCCTGTGCAGGGATAACTTTCACGGTTCCAAGTTTCAAGCCGGCGTTAATTTTTTGTGTACGATACATGATGTACTTTTTACTTTGCCTGAAAGCCCAGTTAATCAGTGCTACCATGAAGATTAATAACAGAAGAATCAAAACCGCCAGACCGATGCGTTTAGCCCAATTGGTTAAACTATGTGATTCACGCTCTCTTTGAACGGTCTGTTTAATGGTTTGTAAATAACTTTGAGCCAGTTCCGCATTTGTCTTTCCAAACCAAAGTCCGTCCAGATTAGAAACGGTCATTATAATTTCCTGGTTTTTATAAATGATGTCGAAATTATCCGTCGCCGACTTTATTTTCAACGAGTCTGGAGAATAAAATGCATCATCGTACAGACTATTAATTTTTTTTGTGATGGCCAATGCCCTTTCGCGAGCACTGAAAGAGCCCGTTATGGTAAAAATATTAAAGAGTGTATCGTGATTCAAAATGACTGGATATGCTTTCGCATCAACCTTTAACTTTTTTATTTCGGCGGCTTGTTGTATGCTTCTTAACGAGTCATTAACGGCAATTTCGCGAAGTTTTGCTTCCAGTTCACGGGTTTTTGATTTGTCGCCAATGGCATCACGCAATTGTGCCTCCAGCTGGATCTTTACCAGTGAATCAATTTGTTTCTGCTGTTGATCTTTAATTAATTTTACCTCATTAATCAATAAATTTTCACTGGTCACAGAATCGGTTTGCTGTGCTGAAAGATAATTTCCAGTGAGCAGTAAGCTGCAGGCAAAAATTATTTGTTTGATAATGATACGCATTTTAAAATCTTCTTTTTCTGACTTGGACTGGGAAAGCTATTAAATTAACTTTACTGTACCAACTTCTGACCGTATATTTTTAGTGAACGACCAGAACGGTTCGGGGCAATTGTATTCTGCATCATAACTGGTGTAACCTTAATTACCTATCAACATATCGGGGATAGGGAAGTTTGTTGCCAGCGCATCATTTCTGAAGTTTTTAGGTTGCTCAATAGTGCCGCACACCATCAGCCTAAAAATATCAACGCCTTGTTTTAATCATCCAGGCGATCAAACAAATCAGAAGGCCAGGTATTGTTGCATATATTGGTAGCCAAACAAAAAGTAAAGCACTTGTTGAAGATCCTGAAGCCAATTGGTTGATATCAAAATACCAACTGACAATTGCCACTAGTGGAAACAAAACGAGTGATATAATAGCCAATAGATAAAAGACGAAAATGGTAGTTCCCTTCACTTTGCTAAACACCTTTACCTGAAAAAAATAAAATATGAATATCGGAAGTAACTGATATAGAGAAAAGTAATTTATACCCAGTATTAGAAAAATAAGTATGGAGATCAATATGAGCAGTGCAAGGACAATTTTGTTATTCATCATTTTATAAACCGACTGACCAACGAAATGTTTGCGGGCTTTCTTTTCGTTCAATGACAAAGAAATGCCATATGATCTGATCGCTATCTCTCGGAAGTTAAAAAGAGGTGTTTATTGAAGTATCAATGTCAATTTGTTTCTAATAGCTGAGGTGATTAGCTTTTGAGGATGGTTATTAATGATTGAAAAGGAGATTTTTCAATTCAATAGCGATCGGGGCAACCTCAATCAGCTCTAGTTTTTTAACCATTTTTAAAGTGCCATTTTTGTACTTCAGGAAATGTTTGGCTTGTAAATGTTGCAAGTAGGCTTTTTCGCTGGCATATACTTCAAATACAGTAACTTTTAATGGATCTGATTTGTCATATACCGCTTGCAGTGCGATAACACCAGGTTCCAAAGATACGGCGGCTTTCGCGTGTTCAGCCAATGCTGATTTATATTGTTCCAGGTATTCTGGATATACTTCTATTTTTGCAATCCTAAATTTCCTGTCATCCTTTTGGGCTAGCGCAACTCCAGGGATGATTGTGGCGAAAAACGTTAGTGCAAACAGATAAACGATTTGGTAGGTTTTATTTTTAGATTTCTTCATTTTGTGTATGTATTTATTTTTTTGCGATCATGATTTTAAGACTGAATAGTACTGAACATGATTGTTCCTGAATTAGGCTTTTTCCGCATTTTCACTTTAGTAACGAATTAAACCATCAAAGGCCTATTTAATTAGCACACGCCGGCCAGTTTTGGCAGAAATTCTAGCAGCTTCGAGGATCTTCACTACAATAAGGTTGTTTTCCAAACCAGTCAGATCCTGCTCAGGATGAATTTCATTTCGCAATAATGCTGATAAATAATTTAGCGGACTGCTGATGTTTCTGGAAAGTGTGGCTGCAGTGGTTTCTTTATAAGTTGCACCTTCTTTTTCTTTTACTCGCAGTAAGGTTGGATTGACCGCCTGGATATAACCAGTTTGACCAAAAATTTCCAAGTCTTTAATCGAGAAAGGCCAGTTCCAGGAAGCTTCTATGATTCCGGTAGCTTCAGGATATTCAAGTAGAATGGTTGCATCGTCATCTACATTCGGATATACATCTTTTTTTAATTGTCGGGTAATGGCCGTAACAGCTACTGGCGCTTTGCCATCCATTAACCAGGTCATCAAATTAGCGCCGTAACAACCAAAATCTACAATTGCACCACCACCATTTTTAACTGGGTCGGTCAACCAGTTTAAAAATTCGGAACTTACGTTTATTTCTTTTGGCCCCTGGTGTCCATCATGAACCACCATCTTTCTGATTTTTCCAATTTCATTATTGGCTTTTGTTTTGCGATACGCTTCCTGATTACTTGCATACCATGTAGTTTCGTAGTTGGTTAGTAGGTGAATCTGGTATTGCCTGGCAAGTTGTGCCATGCGTTCGGCTTGCTTAACAGTTGTAGCCAATGGCTTCTCTACCATCACAGAGATTCCCAAGGGTGCAGCGGCCTCCACAACAGCGAGGTGATCATTAATGGCATTGTATGCCAATACAACTTCTGGTTTCTTTGTTTTTAAGAGCAACGGCAAATTCTGGTTGAATATTGAATCGGGTAAGTTATAGCGCTTTTTGAAACGCATAATTAAATTAGCATCGCTTTCTGAAATGCCTACAATATTTACCTCGCCTTTTTCATAACTATTCATTATTTGATAGACATGGTCATGGTTCAGGCCGGCCACCACCACATTCAGTTTTTTCTGAGCATGTACCGTGGTGCAACATAGTATTAAGATTAGACTTATGGCAAGCGAATGAATTTTTGGGAAGAAATTTTGTTTCATTTATGTGGGTTTTATTGCAATTTAACTTTATGTATTTTAAGTTGTGCAGGTTGAGCGAATTTCTTTTTTTGTAAAATCAGTAACGGAGTGAGCTGATCTTAAATGTAGGTCATAATTAAAAATATCTACAATTCTTCGAGATGATCAAGGTAATAGCCTGCTTGATGCAAGATGGCTTCTCTTTCTTCCGATGACTTTTTATCCCATATACGATACACCCCAGACAAGCGAAAATTTAAGCTCAGTTTATCGCGGTGAAGATCATGAAAATTCCAGTAAAGGCTATTGAACGGGCAAGCATTGTCGCCGGTTTTTTCCTTTCGGTCGTAATGGCAACTTTCGCAGTAGTTACTTTGTTTATGGATATAGTTGGCACTGGCAGTATAGGGTTTAGATCCAGTAATGCCACCATCTGCGTACTGGCTCATGCCCCTGGTATTGGTTATTTCCACCCATTGAATAGCATCAATATAAATTCCGAGATACCAAAAGTCTACTTCATCAGGGTTGATGCCAGCAAGAAGTGCAAAATTCCCGGTAATCATCAGTCGCTGTATATGATGAGCATAGGCATAGTCCAATGATTGTTTGATGCTATGCTTGAGGCAATTCATTTTTGTGTTTCCCGTCCAATACCAACCTGGTAATTTTCTTTGATGGTTAAAATAATTCATCTTTTCAAAATCCGGCATTTTTAGCCAGTAGATTCCACGCATGTATTCACGCCATCCAATAATCTGCCTGATAAATCCTTCCAGCTGGTTAATGGTGATTTGTTTTTCAGATTTTTCCCAACTGTCGATAGCAGCGTTTACAACTTCTTTTGGGGAAAGCATTTTAGTGTTCATTGCAAAAGATAACCTGGAATGGTATATGGCCCATTCCTCAGCATGCATCGCATCCTGAAAAGTACCAAACAATGGGAGGCAAGATTTGGTGAAATAATTTAACATTTCAATTGCTTGCTGGCGGTCAATAGGCCAAAAAAAGTGTGCAGAATTAGTGGTGCCTATGGTTTTAATTTTTGCTTCTATAATTCGATCGTATTGTTGCTGAACATTATTATCAAACAATATTGTCGCATTGGGCTTGTGCTTTTTAGGTAATTTGCTTCTATTCTCCTCATCAAAATTCCATTTTCCTCCCACAGGTTTTTCACCATGCATGAGTATATTGTGTTTCTTTCGCATTTCCCGGTAGAAATTCTCCATTAATAATCCCTTTTTTCCAGAGAAAAAACTTCCTAATTCCTCCCGGTCTGTATAGAAGTGCTCGGTATCATAAGCTTGCGTTGCTATTGGCAATTTGTCGCAAAATGTTCTGAGATCTTTATCCAGCCTAAATTCATCTGGGAGCTGATATTCAAACTTTTGTATATTATATTTCTTTATCAGATCTTCGCTGTTATCTTCAAAATTTTGCCTGTTGGAGGGATTATCAAGTTTAAGATATAATACCTCATGACCTTTCGATTTAAGCAGATCGGCGAAATTTTCCATTGCTGCGAAAAACGCACAAATTTTCTGGATATGATGCCATACATAATCGGTTTCGGTACGTAACTCCATGATTACATACAGCACTGTTGAATCCCGTTCGTTATACCAGGAATGTTGGAGATTAAGTTGGTCACCCAGTATCAATCGGAGTGTTTTGTATTTATGCTGCATAACTATCGACTAAATTGTAATACTATTCATCAGGAATTTGTTGTATAAATGCTACGCTCATTCGTTCAGGTAACGAGTAGAACATGAGGTTGCAACTATATGACTAAAAATTGCCTGCCAATGAATTATAATCCTGCAATAAAACTTTATAAAAAGGTAAAAGTTTTTGTCATGATGATCGCTTTCAGAACATAATCAGAAAGAGGTGAAAGGGATTTAACAATATATTTAACCAAAGTAGTGATCGATCTCGTTTTTCGCTCAGATAGGCTATCGTAAGGCATTGAGCATGATTTGATTTTCTTCAACAAAGATTACTATCGTTTGAAGATATCACGAAAAAAATCCATTCGAAGCTATACTATGAACTGTAACAATTATGTTTGCTTATCATAAGTGTTCACAGTAAAATTCAAATCATCCTAATTCGTACTTTTTTGCTATAAATACTTAAATGTTTGCCGTAGTCTAATTAGAAGCTATGATTGTTTCTATCTTATCTTTTAAAATCAAAATACAGTTATGATTTATTTTCATCTGTAAGAGAATTTTAGAACTAATAGGAGTAGGATATATGATATGCGCTATTATTAATATAATCTTTAAATGCTAAGTTTGTTCGATTTACATGATCTAAATAACGTATTAACTAAATTTATTAGTAAATAAATCGTTGTGTTTATCCTGGTAATTCGCATTGGTATTCCCGATGTGCAAACAATATCCCTATCATTTTAAATTCATTTATGACTAAAGCGCTACTTTATATAGCTTTCCTGCTATCTATTTATTCCTGCCCTGTAATCGCTCAAAACAGAATCATCTCCGGAACGGTGAAAGAAGCAGAAACAAACCTCGTTCTTCCCGGCGTTACAGTAAGTATAGCAGGAACAACAAAAGCAACAACAACAGATAAAAATGGATATTATGAAATAGCTGTAACTGATAATGCAGCGTTTATTTTGTTTTCTGCAGTTGGTATGATAGCGTATAAAGAACCTATCGGAAGCAAAACATTAATTAATGTATTGCTGAAAGCCGATTCCAGACAACTATCAGAAGTTATTATCAATGCCATTGGGGTAGAAACCCAGCGGGATAAGTTTGGCTCCTCCGTTTCTACGGTGAAAGGCGCAGCTATTGCCAGCTCTGGTGAAACCAGTTTATTAACAGGTATCAGCAGTAAAGTTTCAGGAGTTTTAATTACCAGAAATGGTGGCGATCCGGGTTCGGGTGGTTATATACAAATCCGGGGTCAAAATACCATTAATGGGAATGCGCAACCGCTATTTATTGTCGACGGGATGCCGGTGAGTAATTCCAGCGATAATGTTGGTACTGCTGCAGGTAACGGGATTATTCAGCAATCCAGGATTAACGACATCAATCCGGAAGATATCCAAAGTATGGAGGTACTGAAGGGTGCTTCTGCTGCGGCACTTTGGGGAACCCGGGCTGCAAACGGAGTGATCATCATCACCACAAAAAAAGGGAAAAATTCTGACGGAAAAGTAAATATTGCTTTCAAATCTACCTTGTCGCTCGATAGAGTGAATAAATTACCTGAGCTTCAAAGCACTTATGGGCAGGGAACATCTGGATTTTACAATCAGGGCGATAAGCTGAGTTTTGGCGATTTAATCTCTGTCCGATCTGGTGGAGCTGATACTTATATCACCAATCCTGGTGCAAGTGGTTATCAGGGATATACTTTGCTGCAGGATGGAACAAGAAGGTACGCCATTGCGGCCGGAAACGCTGCTAATCCACATGGGGGGAAAAATTCACGGGAGGTATTTGACAGGTACGCTGATATATTTCAGACTGGACATTTTATAGATAATTCGCTCGCTTTAAGCGGCGGCGATGCCAAGTCGAATTTTTTTATCAGTTATGCTAATCTCAGCCAGGATGGGGTCATCAAAGCTTTCAGTGAGTATGACCGAAATACGGCCCGGGTGAATGCGGCTACGAAATTTAATTCCTGGATCAAAGCATCCGTAAACCTAGGTTACACTAAAACAAAATCGTTTAGGGTACAGGAGGGTGATAATGTAGATGGTTTATTGTTGGGTGCCACCAGAACTCCGGCAGATTTCAATAATGCATTATATCAGGGAGTTTATACAAATGTTGCCAATGAGGTATTACAAAACGCACATGTATCTTACCGTAATCCCCTTGGAAAAGATTTAAGTACCATTTATTCCAATCCGGTGTGGAACATCAATAACAACCGAAATAGTAGTAATGTTGATCGTTTGACAGGGGTTGTAGAACTAGGTTTAACGCCGCTTTCGTGGCTGGCGATTACCGGCCGCTCGGGAATTGACAATTATGTAGATGATCGAACGGAACGCTTTGCAAGGAATTCCGCATTGTTTTTGAATGGTTTTTTATCTAAAAACCAGGTTTCAGAAAAACAGTTTAATACTGATTTGTTTGCTGCTGCAAATAAGAAATTTAATAAAGACTTTAACGGGACATTAATACTTGGTGTTAATTATAACAGCAGAAGAAGAGCTACACAATCTGATGCCATATCAAATTTAATTGTGCCGACAGCGCCAGACATATTAACCAATGCGCTGAATTCTAACCTCTCTGCAAGTAACTACAGCTCCCTCATCCGCACTTATGCGTATTACGCACAGGCAGATCTAGAGGCTTATGACATGTTGTTTTTGACACTTTCGGGAAGATCTGAAAGCGCTTCAACCTTTGGTACCAATGCCAATAGTAGTTTTTTCTTTCCATCTGCTGCATTAGCCTGGCAGCTTACCAAAATTAAAGGACTGAATGATATACCATTTCTTGATTTTGCTAAACTTCGCTTAAGCTGGGGACAAGTAGGGATTCAGCCTCAGCCATATCTTAACTTCACTACCTTTAGCCCAGCCATATATGGCGACACTTTCACCCGTGGTTTATCTTCGGTAAGTAGCTTGTATGGAGGAGGTTATGTTAGAAGCCTGACTGAGGGCAATGACAACCTTCGCCCCGAGCGAAAAACTGAAAGTGAAATAGGTTTAGATTTGCGACTGTTTAATAACCGCTTAAACGTTTCCGCAACTGCTTATACCAATCAAACCAAAGATGTAATCCTGCCATTAAATGTACCAAGCGAAACGGGTTTTACTATCAAAAATGCAAATGCGGCTGTTCTTTCCAATAAAGGATTAGAAATTGATGTAAATGGAGATGCCGTTAAAATCGGTGCTTTCCGTTGGAATCTCTCTGCGACATTTGCCATGAATAGAAATGTGGTAAAATCTTTGGCAGGTGCAACTGTTTACACCCTGCCGGATAGCTATATGCAGAACGCTTCGCTGATCCCTGGTCAGCCGTTTGGGATATTTTATTCAACAGATTTTTTAAAAGACAGTAACGGAAAATATATTCTGGATGGTAATGGTTTTCCGCAGGCGGGTATCAGCAATGAAATTATTGGTAATCCCAATCCCAAATGGCAAGGAGGTTTAGGAAGTACTTTTTCTTATAAGAATATATCACTATTTGTACTTTTCGATCGCATCTATGGAAACGATTTTTTCAACGGAACCAGAGGCTCGCTTTATAGTATTGGTACACATGCTGACCAGGGGCAAACCGTTATTGCACCTTTGGGTGGATTGAAGGATGTAAATGGTAATTTGATTGCCGCCGGAACTTCATTTCAGGGCCAGATTAAAGACTTTGGTGCCGGACCAGTTGCAATTAACCAGGCTTGGTGGCAGGGAAGAGGATCTGCATCCAATTCGGCTTCTTATAAGCAATTTGTAGAAGATGCCAGTACGACAAGACTTCGCGAAGCGACCTTAAAATATTCGATTAATGTCAAATCAATTAAGTTTTTATCCAGTCTCTCTAGCATAGATTTGAGCGTAACTGGCCGAAATCTGGTGTTGTGGACAAAATACACTGGTACGGATCCCGAGGTAAATATCTCAGGGGCAGGTTTAGCCCGGGGTCAGGATTGGTTTACCAACCCAAACACAAAATCGCTTCTCTTTTCAGTTCAGGTAAGATACTAATTTAATAAAGCCTTTATGACAACAAAATATATACGAAATACTTTATATGTACTTTTAATAGGATGTACTATTGCCATTAGCGGTTGCAAAAAGTTATTTGATCAACCGGATATTAATAATAATCCAAACGCAGTAACCAATATTGACCTGCCAACGCTTTTTAGCGGAACCTTACTGGGCGTTTCGCTACTACATGAAGATACCGATGTACGGATTGCTAGCATGTGGTCAGGTCAACTCAATGGACTTAATCGGGCCCATCTTGGCTATTCCCAATACATTGTTTCTTCCCAAAACTTCTCCTGGAATACGATTTATTCTGTGGCAGGTCAGGCAAGATTGATCCAGCTTAAAGCAGATTCTGTAGGCAATAAGTGGGGGAAGGGCATCGGTCAGATTCTTGAAGTTTTCGCCATTCAAAAAGTTACGGATTTGTATGGTGATGTGCCTTATAGCCAGGCATTTGATGGGAAAAGCTTTCCAACGCCGATTTTTGATCGGCAGCAGGATGTTTACAAATCTCTTCTGAACGTTTTAGATGATGCCATCCTGAATCTTTCAGCTACCTCTGGTTCTGCTTTTCCAACAAAAGATTTCAT
>NZ_AJLG01000161.1 GCF_000258495.1 Pedobacter agri PB92 | reverse complement strand
ACGTACACACTTTTTTTGCGGTATGAAAGACTCAAAGTTCTGGTTTGAGCTGTTCTATCTAGCAAATTCTAGCTTAAAAAGTTAAAGGCGATGAAAAGATGTAGCGATTGGTTATTTCTCGTATTGATAATGCTAGATTTGAATGGTATTCAAAATAAAAAAACACTTTCGTACCTGCAGATTACTTGAAGCAAATTATGGACAGCGGCATCTATTATAAACAAGTTAAACCTGATGAATCACTTTCAGACTTTGTGGAAAGTTTTTGGGTGCTGCAAAATGAAACGGAGCATGATAAGAAAACGGTTGGATTACCGGACGGACGAATAGATTTATTTTTTATCCAGTCAGACAACCAACCTTTTAGGATTGTACTTCTTGGTTTGGGTACGCAATACCATGATGAAGGAATTATCCCTGCGAAAAGTCTAAGATTTGCAGTGAGTTTCAAGCTGCTTGCCGTGGAATATGTCTTCCATGAAAGCATTTCAGATATTGTCGATAAGGGAAAAATATTATCTCATGATTTTTGGGACATTAATCTTCAAGATCTCAGTGATTTTGAAAGCTTTTGCGAAAGGTTATCACAAATAATAAGCTCTCGTATTCCAAAGGAAATTGATCTTCGTAAAAAGAAATTATTTGATCTTATCTATCATACACATGGTTCTGTTACCGTAAAGGAGCTTTCTGAAAAAGTTGGCTGGACCAGCCGACAAATGAACCGTTATTTTAATCAGCGATTCGGCATTTCATTAAAGTTATTTTGCAATTTACTTCGCTTCCGGGCTTCGCTGGAACATATTGCACAGGGAAAACTTTTCCCGGAGCTGAATTTTACAGATCAAAACCATTTTATCAAAGAAATAAAAAAGTTTTCCGGGGTAGTTCCTAAAGAACTTTTTAAAAATAAAAACGACCGATTTATACTATTATCTTCTTTCAGGACGGCATAATTTAGCATCGTTCAAAACGATGAAAAATATGCAAATCAAAGATAAAAAAATAGCAGTGATTGGCGGCGGTCCGGGCGGCCTGACTTTAGCCAGGCTGTTACAGCTGAAAGGAACAGATGTGCAGGTGTACGAAAGAGATATTGATAAAGATGCACGTGTGCAGGGCGCACCACTCGACATGCATGAAGCATCCGGGATGGCAGCTTTGATTAAAGCTGATCTGTTAGCCGAGTTTAAAAATAACTTCATGCCGGGTGCAGATAAAACGTTGATCTTAAACGAACAGGCGGAAGTTCATTTCAGTGATCATGAAAAGAATCTGGAAGAAGATTTCGGTAACGAAAACTTTCGTCCTGAGATTGATCGCGGTGTGTTAAGAAAGATATTGTTAGCGTCTTTAGCGCCAGATACTGTTGTCTGGGACAGTCATTTTATCTCTATGGAACGGCATAATGAAGGGTGGATGCTATATTTTAAAAACGGCCTGTCGGTTTATGCAGATCTCGTCATTGGTTCGGACGGTGCAAATTCTAAAATCCGACCTTATCTGACTGAAATAAAGCCTTTCTATTCTGGCATCACGATGTTGGAAGGTAATGTTTATGATGCTAAGAAAGCGGTTCCGCAGATGTATTCACTGATTAACGGCGGAAAAATCATGGCTTTCGGAAACGGAAAAAATATTCTCATGGGACAGAAAGGAGGAGGTGATCTTGGATTTTATCTGAGTTTTAAAGCTAATGAAAACTGGTCAGAAGAAAGCGATGTTGACTTCTCAGATCGCACTGCGGTGCTGGAGTGGTTTAAAAGAGAATATCCCAACTGGAGTAGTGTCTGGTATGAAATATTTAAGAAAGCAGCTACGCCATTTATTCCCCGTCCGATTTATTGTGCACCATTAGATCAAAACTGGAAAACGCTTTCCAACCTAACCCTGATCGGTGATGCTGCTCACGTGATGCCACCATTTGCGGGGGAGGGTGCAAATATGGCGATGCTTGATGCGCTTGAACTAAGTGAATGTCTGACTTCTGCTGACTATGGCTCTCTTCAGGAAGCTATTCTAGCTTACGAAATAAAAATGTGGGAAAGGGCAGCAAATGCAGCGAAAAAATCGCTTGAAAATGGTGAGAACATGCATGCTGGAAATGCATTAAAAACAATGCTGGCTTTTTTTAATCCTCATTAAGATGTTGTGCATTTTTGATACGAGCACGCCATCGAAATGATCGTAGCCTGCTCGTATCTTGTGGTGCCACAATCAAATGTGGTTGGTTTGTTCACTAAAGTTGATTTTATTGCTATCCAAGCAATTTGTCAGGCGTGATCGGGAGGCTTCTGATTCTTTTGCCTGTGGCATTAAAAACTGCATTTGCCACCGCTGCAGCAACCCCAACGATACCGACTTCCCCGATGCCCTTTACGCCCATTTTGTTTGGGATGACATCTTTTTCATTAATAAAAATTGCCTCCATTTCTCCAATGTCCAGGTTAGCCGGTACGTGATAATCTGCAAAAGATCTGGTAGCGAAATTTCCGTATCTGGGATCAATCACCGACTCTTCACTTAAAGCCATCCCAATCCCCCATATATTTCCACCGATGATTTGCGAACGGGCAGTTTTTGGATTCAAAATCTTTCCGGCACCGGTGACTGCCAGAAAACGGGTAACTTTGATCATTCCGGTTATGCTATTAATCCTAACTTCTGCGAAATTTGCATTGAAGCTGTGTGAGGAATATTTTTCGGCTTCTTCAGGTGCCTTGGAATCAGAGCGGGTCTGAAAAGCAGTGATGTTTTCAGAGATCATCAGCTCGGATGCGCTGGGGCGGACAAAAAATTGTTTTCCGGATTTGGCCAGCAGTTCGTCTGTGATTTTAGTGCAGGCATCGTTCACTGCATTGGCAAAGCTCGAAGCGCCAACAGAGCCTACAGAGCCCGCCGCTGGTGGCAGATCAGAATCTCCAAGCCTAACGGTAATCCGGTCAACACTTAAGCCTAAACCGTCGGCTGCGGTCTGGGCAAGGATGGTGTTGGTTCCTGTACCCAGGTCTGATGCCGCAATCTCGACTGTGGCAAATACTTTTGAACTGCGCATGCTAAGCTTAATGATTGCCGAGCTGTCGCGTTGCCTCGCCGGATAGGTGCCACAAGCCACGCCGTACCCAATAAGATCTTCACCAATTTTGTTTGTTCCGGGCTGCGGTTTTCTTTTATCCCAGCCAAAAGCTTTGGCTCCTTCCTGCAAACATTTTATAGTTGTTCTCGATGACCAGGGTTTCCCATTTGAGGGATCTTTCGCTGGCTCATTTTTGATCCGGAGTTCAATGGGATCCATTTTTAATTTGTGGGCGAGCTCATCCATGGCAGACTCTAAAGCAAAGCTGCCTGTAGATTTTCCCGGCCCCCTCGTATAGGTGGGTAAGATCAAATTCATGGGTACAACCCGGTAGCTGATCAGGCTATTGGGAACCTCATACATAATTTTAGAACAGTCGCCGCAGGGCTCTATGTATTCACTGTCCACAGCAGTATGTGAAATGGTTTCGTGCGAAAGGGTGGTAAGCTTTCCATCCTTTGTTGCCCCCAGACTAATCTGCTGGGTGTTCCTTTGTCTCATGCCAACTGAATTAAACATTTGCTGTCGGGTAAGGGCGAGCTTAACCGGGCGGCCGGTCATTTTAGCTGCAACTGCGGTGAGCACCAGATTGGCCCATTGTCCTCCTTTTGACCCGAATCCGCCTCCGATAAATGGAGAAATGATTCTCACCTGTTCGGGCTTTAAATTCAGTGTCGCTGCAGCAGCTCCCTGTGCCCCGTTGATAATTTGCGATCCGTTGTATAAAGTCAGTTTTTCGCCTTCCCATACCGCTAAAGTAGAGTGCGGCTCTAAAGGGTGATGATGTTCTATCGGGGTTTCATATTTTTCTTCAACTCTGATCTCAGCGCTGGCCAGGGCTGATTTCCCTGCACCACGAACCTGGTCGGCGAGTTCTTTTCCTTTTGGAAGCTCAGGGGTTTTGGAAAGTTTTTCAAAATCAATTTTTTCTTCTTTGCGGTTATAGCTGACTTTGATCAGGTGTGCGGCCGCGGTGGCCTGTTCAAAGCTTTCCGCCACTACGATGCCGATGTGCTGTCCGTGAAAAGTAATTTCAGGCCCTTGCAAGAGTGCGCCGCCACGTAAACCACCTTTTATATTTAGCTTAGGGGCGTTCTGATGGGTAATCACTTTCAATACGCCTGGAGCTTTTTCGGCCTCAGCTGTCAAAATTTCTTTTATCTCTCCGGCTGCGATGTTGCTTTTAAATAAAACTGCATAAGCCAGATTGACGGCTGGGTAGTCGGTTGCGTAACTGGCCTTTCCGGTGATTTTAAGTATTCCGTCAATCCGGTCGATGCCCTTTCCAACTGATTTTTTATTTTCTTCCATAACGATTTCTTTGTTAACCTTTAAGCGCAACTTCCAATGCGCTAACCAGCGTGTTTTTGGACATGTCTATTTTAAACTGATTGTGTGAAAGGGGTTTTGCTGCGGCCATTTCCATTTCTGCAGCTTTGAGGAAATTCGCTTTTGTTGCACTTTTACCTTTCAAAAATGCTTCAGCGTTTAGCGCCCTCCAGGGTTTGTGTGCAACACCACCTATTGCTATCTTAGCCGATTGAATGGTGTTTTTATCCAGTTGCAAACCTACGGCAACAGATACCAGCGCAAACGCATAGGAATTTCTGTCCCTGACCTTAACATAAGCCCAATTTTGCCGAAACTGTTTTTTGCAAGTTCAATTGAAGTGATTAGCTCTCCTGAAGACAGGCTATTGTCTTTCTCAGGATGTGACCCGGGCAAAAGGTGAAAGTCCTTCATTTCGATCACCCGCTGTGATCCATTACCGCTCACTTTTATTCGGGCATCCAGCGTACTGAGTGCGATCGCCATATCGGAGGGGTAAACGGCCACGCACTGATCTGACCAGCCAAATATGGCGTGCATCCTGTTGAAGCCTTCCATCGCAGCGCAGCCGCTACCTGGCTTGCGCTTATTACATGGCATTGAAATATCATAGAAATAGCTGCAACGAGTACGTTGCAACAGGTTTCCTCCATTTGTAGCCATATTTCTGATCTGGGCAGAAGCTCCGGCGAGAATGGCCTTGCTTAGTAATGGGAAATGTTTCCGGACCAGAATATGGTTGGCCGTTAGGGTATTGCTCGCCAGGGCGCCAAGAGAAACACCGTTAGCGGTTTCCTTAATCTCCTTTAGGCCTATTCTGCCCAGGTCAATCACTTCATTTGGTAAAGCAACATGCTCTTTCATCAGGTCCATCAAATTGGTTCCTCCGGCAAGGAAGGCAGCCTGGTTATTCTGGTGATGTGCCGCAATGGCGGCATTTGTATCTTTTGCTGAAATAAACTTGAAAGGATTCATATGGAATGGGTTTTAGCCTGCGAAAAGCCAGTTTTGCGTAATGTTTTTGCCGGATTGAGCTTCCTTAATCGCAGCAACAATGTTGGGGTAGGCGCCACAACGGCAAATATTTCCTGACATGCGTTCTGCTATTTCTTCATTTGAAAGCATCACTGGTGTTGCATCACCACTGATCTCTTTTGTCAAATAACTCAGGTTACCTTCTTTGGCTTCTTTCATCAGCGCCACAGCAGAGCAGATCTGACCTGGAGTACAAAACCCGCACTGGAATCCGTCATGTTTTAAAAAAGCTGCCTGCATGGGATTCAGCACATTATCTTTTGCCAGCCCCTCAATTGTAATTACTGATTTTCCTTCACAGGTGGCTGCCAGGGTCAGGCAGGAGAGTACCCGCTGCCCATCGACTATCACTGTGCAGGCGCCGCATTGCCCATGATCACAACCCTTTTTAGAACCCGTTAGCCCGATTCGTTCGCGAAGAGTATCTAGCAGGGTCATTCTGGAATCAATAAGCACTTTTTTTACTCCCGAATTCACTTTAAAGTTGATGGTAATACCGTTTTCGACCGCCGCTGGAATAAGATCGGCAATGGCTTCATCTTCAATGCTTCGGGCAAAGAGCTGCTCTGCGCCAATGGCGTGGCTGGCTAAAAGACCGGCTGTGGCCAGACCCATCAGCTTGATAAAATGTCTCCTGTTGAATCCGGATTGAATAACTTCTTCTAATTCTTCGGGCATGAGATCGCCGAAGAGTTTTTTTTCTTCAGGGGTAAGCTGTGTTTTGTTATGTTTCATGTTGCTGTTTTGAGGTGGAAACAGTTAGTATCCTGCTGACTGGCAGCTGGATGCTATTTTTTAAACACAGGGCAGGGGTTATGGTTTTATAATCACCTAAAAATTGTTTGAATTGCAAATGATCATCTGCCCGATGCATCTTTTGGAATGGTTTTCAGTAAAGCCCCGAGATAATAAAATAATTTTGAAATCCCGGAAATCATGTGCAATTATCAACCGATTAAATGATAGGTTCTATCTCCACAACCATTAGGTGAGGAAATACTTACTTTTTTATCACCATCCGGAAATGCACCAGTAAAAGATATTGATGCTAAGCACATAATCCGTTTTTGATACAATCGATAATTCTAGCGTAAATTAAAGTGTGTATTTTATTCTCTCCAGTCATTGAGTATTCTTCACCCTTCCTGATTACATAACCTTTAAAAGCATTGTTAACCCATATTCTAAAAAGGTTTTTATCGCCTTTAACGGGTTCGATGGTAATCAAGTCTGGACCAATTTTGATTTCTTTCTTTTCTGTTGCTGCTTTAATATTCATAAAGCAAATATTGCTAATAATTTTAGTAATCGAAAGAAAAGTTTTGCGCATAAAAAAGCCCCACGTTAGCAGGGCATTCAATATTTTAAATCTAATTTGTCAAGCGCTCTGCCATCTACCTGCAGAGCGCTTTATCAATCTATCGTCCCGGAAAGATTAAGTAATCAAAACTAATCGTTGCCGCCTGGATACTATATAGCCCTTTTGTGTCATATAAAAAGTTTAATAAATTGAATGTAAGGCTTTATCATTCAACAAACGCAAGTCTGTGTATCACTCTTGCAATTATGTCACCATATCCCAGCCGGACATAAATTAATAAATGGTATTATTTTTAACTTCAACTATTTTGCAGGATTCCATCCAGAATTTTAAGTCAACGAATTGTTGACTAGGGGAGCAGATAATGGTTTTAATATATCTTACCACCTGCGGGAATATTAACTAAATTACTATCTTTTAGTGGGTTACCTTAATAAATTTCGTGGTATAAAAGGCAAACAATGTTAACCTCAAAACAAAACCACATGAAAAATTTATTCAAATTAGGCTTCCTGGCCTTCGCATTATCTTTATCAATAGTTTCTTGTTCAGAAAAAAAAGCCGATGGTGCTGATTCAACCAGCATGGATTCTACATCGACTGATACCATGATGCAAGATACGATGTCCAAAGATACCATGATGACTGATACGACAATGAAAGACACCATGAGTAAGATGTAATTTTCATAACGTATTCCAAAAGGTTTCTGTTGAAAGCAGAAACCTTTTTTTTAGGGTTAAATACAAGTCTTTCGATGCTTTGCCGTCAGATAGATTTCTTTAGTTTTATTAAGTAAATAGGTATCCAGTTTCAATGAAAATCTATCATTTAACGATCATGTATGTTGTTATCAAATCTGAAATAGAGCCAAAGGTTTTTCCTGGATTAAGCTCAAAAACGAAAAAGTTTCATTGATTGAATTTCTTTAATTCTTCAGGAAGCCAAATAGGATAATTTCCTTTTTTACGACAGCTATTGCGGATGCTGAAAGCAACCAATACAGATTGTATCAAACCCCTTTAAATATTAATTTAGAGGGGTTTTTTATGTTGTGGATTATATCATAAATCCTGGCAAATGCAATACGACACTTACCTAGTATCATCGTTCCTTAAAAAACAGTGATTTTTTATTTTGGAAGTGCTTTAAGAACCAACTGTGTTTCTTTTCGTGTCATCTTCACGCTTGAGATCAGACTTTGCCGGATTCATTAGATGAATTTATGGCCTAATCTTCCAGGTAATTTTTAAGAGAACTTAGTGCATCTTCCCAGCCTTTCTCATGGGGATGTACTCCTTCCTGCTCGCTTTGATTTTCCTGTGTAACAATGAGCTGAGACCCATCTTCCGTATCTTTGAATTCTACGGTTAAAAGATAATTTCCATTCTCCAGGGCCTGATCATCCATAATCCAATTCCAACTATAGACTAGTTTTTCTTCAGGCAAAGCACTCTGATATTCACCTTCTATGGTAAGTTGTCCTTCCTGCGACTCGTCTTCAAATTTGTAAAGTATTTTGCCACCGTCTTCAATTTCATTCTCTAGCGTAGTTAAGGTTCGGCCGGCGGGTTTCCACCACGATTTCAAAGCAGACTCTTCTGTCCAGGCCTTAAAAAGTTCAGCGGCACTAACCTTAAAATTCTTCGTTATGGTAATAGGTTCATTTTTCATAATTGATAGGGATTTATACATACAACAGCATTATTATTAAAATGTTCCCTTTTTCCCTGATAATCAATTGATAAATTATTTGATCCCTAGATGTTCAACATTTTGTTCAAAGCTTATTCCACTAAATTAGCTCCGCTGAGAATAACTAATCTTTATTAACCCGGTTTACATTTTTAACAAAACGAACATTCGACTTGATAAAGAATTTTTTAAGAAGCTGTTCAGGATTAATTGCGGAATAAGTATTTAATCAGGGATATGTTTCATATGAAGATATGTCATTGCCCATCAATCGCTCTATGTCAACATTTATAAACTTTACAAACTCAAAATCTAAAAGACTTTCCCTTCCGGGTTTTTGAGTTAATCAATGGCTATTCCACTTCCGCCTATCACTTTTACACCATCGTCAAACTGTTTCCAGAATCTGATGTAACGATATTTTGCCTCAAATTTTCCTCCTTCATATTCTCCTTTTATCTCCATAACTACGGTTACTACCGCTGTGTCACTGATTATATTCAAATTTTCGGTCTTCGGGAAAAGTTCAATAATTTTTAATTTCCCTTCACGATAGGTATCGAGATCAATCTTTTTAGTGATTACATCACCACTGGGAACAATAAATAATAGATCATCGTGCAGAAGTTCATCTAAAACATTGATATTACCATTTTTCATTGCACTATAAAGTAGCTCCTCATGAGCTAGGATATTGTTTTTTGTGATCAAAATATTATTCATTATTGAAAAATTAAATGTTTACCAATTATAATCCGCTCGCTATTCTGGTGTTGTGAAATTAAGAAATAAATATGCTGAATGATAATGAAATGATCGCCAGTCATTATATTTCCAATTCGAGAATTTTCGCTCAAAATAATTGTTGAAGAGAATGTTTTTGGATATCAGATGATTTAATCTTATGCCAACGTTGAAAAACCTAGATTTGAGGAATGAATGGTAATATTTTTACGGGCAGCGAAGTTGAAATTACGCTATTGCTAATTATCATTATAGGTGGTATGGCTTATAGTATTCTGGCAAAAAAACTAACTGTGCCTGCTGCTTGTACTGGAGTGGTAATCGCTATCACCATATTTATGGCTGCCGGGCTAACTGGGGTAGCAATGATGACTGCCTTTTTTCTGATGGGCTCCCTCGCCACTTCCTGGAAACAAGAACGTAAAAATAAATTTTCCGATAACCATGAAAATAAAGCCGGTAGAAAAGCTTCTCAGGTTTTGGCCAATGCGGGTGTTTCAGCTTTGGCCGGGCTGTCAATTCTTGTTTTCCCTCAGCTCACAAATCTATTTTTGCTGGTGATGGCGGCTGCCTTCGCTTCTGCCACCGCCGATACATTATCATCTGAGCTTGGAATACTTTACGGGACCAAATGTATCAATGTGAAAACGCTGAAAACGGATGAGTGCGGCAGGGATGGCGTGATCAGTATGGAGGGTTCGGTAATAGGTTTTATTGGCAGTTGCCTAATTGCATTGGTACATGCAATAGGTTACGGCTTTCAACTGGGTTTTTTTTGGATTGTGCTTGCCGGAACATTTGGTAACCTAACAGATTCATTTTTAGGCGCTTATTTTGAGCGAAGGGGATTAATAGGCAACGATGCAGTAAACTTTTTCAGCACCTTATCAGCTGGGATAATTGCACTGCTTTTGGGAGTATTAATTTAATATACCCTTTCCTGTCTTCATGTTTAAAGTAAAGATTTAGGCTTCGCGTCACCCAATCTTAACACAAATTGGATAAATTCTTTTTGATTCAGCGATGTTGACCCGTGGGTTATTCTCGTTCATCAATTACAAAATTTCTCTTTGTTTATTAGGATCAATGATGATCTGCATAGGTGTTTGAATGTTTAACCCCATTCAAATCTTGAGATTTGGAATGGGGTTGACATAAATTATGGTGATCATCAATCAGATCTGTAAGAATAATATACGCCGAAAAATTATTCAGACTATAAATGATTGATCGCATAATGATTAAACATTTCCATAGGAATTTGACTGACCACCATCAATGGCGATTACCTGTCCGTTAACGTAACTGCAATCTTCGCTAAGCAGGAAAACAACCAGCTTTGCAACTTCTTCTGGTCGGCCAAGTCTTTTTGTTGGATTGGCTTTCGCATATTCATCTTCGGCTGCCTGTGGGTTATCCGGGTTAACTTGTTTGAAAGCCTCTGCTACCATCGGGGTTAGAATTGCTCCCGGCGCAATAGCATTTGCCAGGATGCCAAATTTTCCATACTCCAGTGCTGTTGTTTTGGTGATGCCGGAGACTGCATGTTTGGTTGCCACATAAGGAGTCTGATTCATTACACCTCTTATTCCGCCCACAGATGCAACATTTACAATGCGACCATATTCTTGTTTTTGCATCACCGGAATAATATACTTCAATCCGAAATAAACACCCATTAGATTGATATCAACAACTTTTTTAAATACATCCAGGTCATAATCAACTAAAGGTGCTTGTCTTCCCTCAATACCGGCATTATTATAAAAACCATCAATGCGGCCAAATGCCTTAACCGTATCTTCTACAAAACCTTTAACCGATTCCTCATTTGAAACATCGGCAACGGTGGTTAGAATCTGAATTTCCGGATAGCTAGACTTAATTTCATTTTTTGCTTTTTCTAATGATTCTTGGTTAAAATCTATCAGGGATAATAAGGCGCCATTTTTTGCTGCTTCCAAAGCACTTGCAAGTCCGAGACCCATTGCTGCACCGGTAATGATGATTACTTTATTCTTTAACTTTTCCATATGATTATCCTTTAGGGAATGTGCCAAAGCATTCTCCTGTTTTAGAATATTAAACAATCCTTAATTCACAAAGTTGAAGAAAGTGAGGCGCTAAGATTAGCACATTCAGAAGTTTTATTGGTATAATTTGAACATTTGTGGAATCTCTTGCTACAAGGCACCTCGGGTTGTACTTTCCCTGAACTGTTCAGGACTCATATTGGTGTTTTTACGGAAGTATCTTGAAAAATAAGACTGGTCAGAGAATCCAAGCTGATAT
>NZ_AJLG01000160.1 GCF_000258495.1 Pedobacter agri PB92 | reverse complement strand
AACAATCAGGATAACGGATTTGAGGTGCAGAAGAAACAATAATAATTTTTTTCGGATGTAAGCGATCTACGATTTTGATGATACTCTGTTTCAAGGTGGTACCACGAACAATTGAATCATCTAATGCAACCAAAGTATCCTGATGATTATTGATAATACCGTAAGTTGTATCGTAAACGTGGGCTACCATTTCACTTCTATCAGCATCCTGAGTAATGAAGGTTCTCAACTTTACATCTTTAACGGCTAGTTTTTCAACTCTAGGTGCTAATGATAATAAATCTTCCAGCTGCTCATCAGTCAACTCTTCTTTTTTATGTAAAAGAATATCTTTCTGGTGCCTGCGTACATATTGCTGAACGCCATCAACCATGCCGAAGAAAGCTACTTCAGCGGTGTTTGGAATGAAAGAAAATACGGTATTTTTTAAATCGTAGTTTACTGCCTGAAGAATTTTATCACTCAATAAACGACCTAATTGTTTACGTTCACGATAGATCTCCACATCACTTCCTTTTGAAAAATAGATGCGTTCAAAAGAACACGATAGTCTTTCGGTAGGTTCGCGGAACTGTTCCATGCTCACCTCGCCGTTTTTCTTAATGATTAAAGCATGACCAGGATCAATTTCCTTCACATCTTTAAACTGAATATTGAAGGCTGTTTGTAAAGCTGGTCTTTCAGAAGCTGCAACAACAATTTCATCATCATAATAATAATAAGCCGGGCGTATACCTGCCGGATCACGCATGATGAATGAATCGCCGTTACCAACCATACCACAAATAGAATAACCACCATCCCAGGTTTTGGCCGAGCGGCGAAGGATATTTGCAATATCTAAATGATCGGATATTTTGTGTGTAATAGATACATTATCGTGTCCTTCTTTTTTGTACTGATCAAAGAGGTCTTGATTTTCATCATCTAAAAAGTGACCAATTTTCTCCAGAACGGTAACAGTATCTGCTTTTTCTTTTGGATGTTGCCCCAACTCATACAATTGCTCCAATAACTCATCAACATTGGTCATGTTAAAGTTACCGGCAATGACTAAATTACGGGTCATCCAGTTATTTTGCCTTAAAAAAGGATGGCAATTTTCGATACTGTTTTTACCATGTGTACCATAACGCAAATGGCCCAATAACACCTCGCCGATAAAGCTAACATTGTTTTTGAGCCACTCTGTATCCTGCATTAATTCAGGCGTGTTTTCTTGTATATCTACGAACTTATTCTGTACGTATTCGAAGATATCTGCTACCGCATTCGAAGCCATACTCCGGTATCGGCTAATGTACCTACTGCCAGGTTTCATATCCAGTTTAATGGTGGCAATACCTGCGCCATCCTGGCCCCGGTTATGCTGTTTCTCCATTAAAAGGTATAATTTGTTAAGGCCGTAAAGTGCTGTACCGTACTTTTGCTGGTAGTAAGAAAGTGGTTTTAACAGGCGAATAAAAGCGATTCCGCATTCGTGTTTTATCTGATCACTCATTGTGTGGGTTTGAAGCCGCAAAGTTATCCTTTTAAATAATCACAACCTAAACAAAAGTGTTTTCTTTTGTCACAAACGAGTTAATTTGGTTTGCTTGAATAAGCATTGTTCAAAATTTTGAAACTTTAAACTATCTGGAATGAATCTAAATAATTTGGAAGTTTAGTTAAAAACACACACCTTTGCGGAATCTTTAGAATAAGTCTAATTAATATTACTGGCAGGTTGGGAAAATTTTTTACTATACTATTAGTTATTTCGAGTTTTGCAATATCAGTTTTTGCGCAAAACATCACAATTCGGGGTAAGGTTGTTGATGAGAAGCGTTCTCCTATCCAATCAGTTACCATATTTTGTGAGGAAACTCAATCTTATATCATTAGCAATAACGATGGTCAGTTTACAGTTTCTGTTCCTGCTAATTTAAACCAAGTAACATTTAAATTTACATCGGTAGGCCGAAGATCCGAAGAAGTAAAGATAACACGTAGTAACTTTGCAAATCCAATTAATATTACGCTGGTTCAAAACAGTTTAACCCTTCAAGATGTACAAATAAGTTCTAGCTATGCCAAAAGTAAAAACTCTATTTCGTCTATCAGTTTCGATGAAGAGGCTATTGAAAGAATTCAAGCTTTTAGTTTAATCGATGTTTTAAATACATTACCAGGAAAGCAGTTAGTAGCTCCAAATATTAATGTTGCTCAGACATTAACTTTAAGAAATACATTAGGCGGAACATACGACCTAAATAATTCTTTAGGAATCCCGATAATTGTGGATGGAGTTAGGCTTTCCAACGATGCAAATATGCAATCGCGTCCGGCAACACAATGGGGAATGGGGGCCGTTGTACCAGCCACTAATTCAGGCTCAGCCACAGACGTTCCATTTAGAGGAATTGATTTACGAGAAATTCCGGTAGAATCAATAGAAAAAATTGAAGTAATACAAGGGGTAGCTTCAGCAGAATATGGCGAATTAACAGATGGAGCTATTATTATTGAAAGAAAAGCTGGCAAATCGCCATTACAATTTACTACAAATATTAATGCTGGCTCTTATAATTATTCGTTAAATAAGGGCATTAACTTACCAGGTAAATTGGGTGGAATTACTTTAGATCTAAACTACGCCATCTCCAATGATAATCCTACAGATAATTTTCAAGAATATAAGAGATATGGAACTTCATTACGCTGGCAATATAGCATAAGTAGTGTAATCAGAAATAAATTTAATATTGATTATAACCGTAAGATTGATTTAAATAAAATTGACCCTGACGATGGCAATAGAAGAGAATATTATGCTAAACAAAATGGAATTAGAATCTCAAACACAACAGATTTTAAAATAAACTCAAAGTTTTTAAAGAGTTTAAATCTTATATTATCCTATTCAGAAACTAATCAAGAAAGTTATTCTCAATGGTTTTTAAATCAAGCTCCAAAGGGTTACACAGCTAAGGATACAACTGGCATTTATAAAGGAACAGTTTTAGGCGGTCAGTACTTAGCAGTAGAAGAAATTATTGGCAAGCCAATTTCTGCAAGTGGTAATTTAAGGTTTGCAAGCTTATTTAATTTAGGCAGTACACTTCATAACCTAACTTATGGAATTAATAGCAATTACACCAATAATGGTGGAAAAGGAATAATTTCTGACCCAGAACGACCAAGATTTATCAACTATAATAGTACGAATGTTCGCCCTTATTCCTTCGAACTTAATCCAGCCATAGTTAATACAGGTATTTATCTTACAGATAATATCGCTTATAACTTATTCGGTAAAAAAACATCCTCGAATTTAGGTGTTAGATTTGATTCTCAAAATGGTTCTCTTTCTATACAACCCAGATTAAGTACTCAGATAAATTTAAATAAGCAATGGAATTTTGGCATCGCTTACGGCATATCTTCCAAATCGCCAACACTAGCTCACCTGTATCCGCCACCTGCATGGATAGATGTTCCGCTAATTTTTGCGCTTAATACCGATGCAGCTTTATATTTAGTGTACACACAAAAATTTCAAGCTGCAAATCCAAATCTAAAGGCTAGTAAATCGAATCAGGCAGAGTTTAACCTCAATTTTAGCAATAAAATTTTTAGTTCCCGATTAAATGCATTTTATAAAGGTTCGAAAAATGGTTTTACTAACGTGCGCCAATACCAACAGTTTGTTTTACCAAATTATAATTATAGATATGATGCCTCAATAAAGGAAATTGTGTACCAGGAAACAGGAACTTTTACCTCGTACTTTGGCAACTCTTACTATAAAATATCGAATTTATCTAACTCCGATACTTACGGTTTTGATTGGGTGTTAATTTTAATAAAATTTCTGCAATCAACACAAGCATTTCTACAAGTACTTCATACATATTATCGCAAGAAAGTACCCCTGTGGTAGATGCTATTTATCTAGCTACGCCAGTAGTAATAGGTGGTAAAAATATAAATTACGCTCTTTTTAAACCGTTATCATTCGATAAAAGGTATGTTATTACAAGTAAATTAAATACCACAACGCACATCCCTAAATTAGGCTTTGTAGTAATGACTAATACCGATATTTTTTGGGCAAGCAGAAGAAAATCTAAGTACAATGAAAAACTTCAACAGGCTTCTGGCTACTTAGATCAAAATATGCAAACTATATTTTTCGCTGAAGGAGAGATTAGTCCTATTCCACCAAGAAATCTTTCTTTAACAAACACTGACCAAAAGCTTATATATGCGAATTTCTCTTTATCAGTAGCTAAAGAAATTAATAAACGAATAAGAATTGCAATCACATCATATAATACATTTAATATAAGACCAGAACACACTGTCATAAATCCGGAAACAGGCGCACCAGTAACAACCATTTACAATTCGCCACTTAGTATAACTGGTGGTATATCTTTAAAGCTTTAAAAAATATAATTATGAAACAAAAATTATCTATACTCTTTGTATTACTCGTTACAATTATTGTAACTGGCTGTAAAAAAAATCAAGAAGAAACTCAACCTATTAATCTATCGATACAATTAAGTGTCGATCGGAATAAGGTTTGGTTTGAAGTTCCTTACGAAAAAGCGGAAATTACTTTAGTTAATAAATTAAATAATAGTAAGTATTCCTTGAAAGCTAACCACCAAGGTTTAGTCGCTGTAGAAAGCATTGTACCTGGAGCTTACAGCATAAATGTTTCTCTTAAGATAACGGGGGCAGAATTTACAACGCTAACAGGTACGTATCGCGAAAGTGATTATTATTTAAATTATTCATTAGATAATCAATCTTATTTTGGTAATACCGATGCAAAAATTCAATTAATTAACAGTGAAATTATTGGGGGTTTTGTAATTAAGCAGGTTTATTATGCAGGTTCAAATGCTTCAACTGGGGCAATTTTTAGAGACCAATTTATTGAAGTTTACAATAACACCTCAGAAACTTTGTATGCAGATAGTTTATTAATTGCTGTTGTTTATGGTAAGATAAATAAAACTGCGGATAGTTATTCATTAGCAAACAATCAATACGATTGGAGTAAATCGCTAAACATGGTTGCAACCGGAAATGCAAATGATGATTATGTTTACGTAAAAGAATTATTTATGATTCCTAGCGATGGTACAGGTAAAAAATATCCTGTTTTAGCTGGCAAAAGCATTGTTATTGCACAAACCGCTTTAGACCATACAAAACCTTACACAACTAATGGAGGTACCACTCAAAACATAAGTAATCCGGCATTGACTGTAAATTTAGCTAATGCTGATTTTGAGGCTTATTTATATCCTTACGAGCAAAAATTAGAACCAGGCAGAACAATGTTTGCAAGCGATGTTGACAATCCAAATGTTCCTAACATGGAAACCTATTTTGCAACTGGTGCAAGAGACATGGTTTTAAACCCTCAAGGAAAAGAATCTTTTGCAATTTTAAAAGTTGATAAAAGCTTTAACTTAAACAATATTCCTAGTTATGCTTTACCTACAGTTAGAACGGTAACAGCAGCAACCGTCTTATACCCTCAATTACCAGCTAAATATATAATAGATGCTGTTGAAACTGAAGCAATAATTACGGCCGATCAAACACCTAGAAGATTGCCTATGGCTTTTGATTCTGGCGCTGCATCAATTACTGGTGGACAATATTCGAGTCAATCGATTGTACGTAAAACTGCAAAAACAATTGGTGGTAGAAAAGTTTTACAAGATACCAACAACTCCCGTAATGATTTTGGTCAATTAATTAAAGCTAATCCAGGTAAAGATGAAGCTTCATTTATAGCTCAATAGTAATATGTTGAATCATAGAGCTTTAAAAATAATTCCTATCTTATTAATCTTTTCCATTCTTGCTAATGCTCAGAGTGGAAAAGATTCTGTTTATTTTTTTAGTCAAAATCAAAATCTAATTGATAACATTTTATTTTCACCAACATTTTCAAATGCAAACCCCTTAAAAAGCTATGGCTTTTTACAGTTGGATTTCAAACGAGAAAATGGCGGTTTCAGACGTGCTCAAGAAGCATATTCTATAAATATGCCCAAATTTTTAGCTAAAGGATTTAACATTTTGGGGAAATTTAGAATTGCAGGCAGCATAGAATTTAACAATTCTTCCGAAGATAGTTTAGCAAATGGCCAAAAGAACAATCTCGAAGATTTCACAACATTTTATCCGTATGCAAATAAAAGCGGCCTGTATAAACGCCAAAATTACATTGCAAAAACGTCGTTAAGTTATTCCACTTTAAATAATCACATCGTTCCTTTTATCAATTTAGATTACCAAAAACATCAAAGCTCTGGCACAGTAGATCCGCGTTTAAGCTCGAACCGATTTATTTTAAAGGTAAAACCCGGTGTAAATTTAAATCTAAACAGGCATTCGTTAGGTTTGTATGCAATTGTAGGAAAAGCCGATGAACAAGTATCTCTTGGATATAAAAATGATGTTTACAAGACAAGTTTGCTCTACCCCGACAGGATTCATTATATGCAGTATGGTTATGGAAGTTCTGTTATAAAGGATACGAGCAACGTTTACAAATATGATGATTATAAAGGCTTCGGAATACAGTATGCTACAAAATTTAAGGATTGGAACATACAGTTTGCAACAGAATATCAATTATTAATTAACAAAAATTATACACAAAATAAAACAGCCCCAAATTTTGCTACAGTTGCAACGTTTAACTTAAATACTATAAATGGCTCATTACTTTTAAGTAAAAATAATTCGATTAATACAGCTCATCAAATTTCACTTAGTTTTACATATAATGAAGGATATGATGGAAATTTAAAAACTTCTGGTAGCCTTAACAGAGTCAATTATAGAGTTAATGCGCTAAATGTTAGTAGCGGTTATCGTCTACTTTGGGATAAAAACAAAAACAACGCAAAAGAACTTGGCTTAAACTTATCTTATACTCAAAATGACAAACTGGATTTGAATCAAGCAGCCGGTTTATCTTATGAACAACTTAAAATAGATTTAAGTGGAACTTTATATCATTTAATTGATGAACAAAGTAAATTTAAAATTTCACTAAAACCATATTTCATTGCGCCAATAAATACCACATTAAAATACAATACTAACTCAATTACAGAGTTTATACGTAATGTAGCATTTACAGATTATTACTATTTCAATAGCAGCGTACTCGGTGGCGAGTTTTCTACAGAATATTTAACGTCAAAATTAATTAAGAATCAACAATTTGGATTATACTGTCAATTCGACTTACGAAAAATGTTAAAGCAAGACATGAGACATGATTTAAATCCAACCTTTGTGCCGAACGGATTTAGATCAGTATTTCATTTTGGAATTAACATGTACTTGTAGTCACTCTAATTATCATTTTCTTCCAATATTAGCTTAAATCTGTATTTTTAACCCCATGAATAAAGTATTGGTCACGCTTGCCTTAATCCTAACCGGATTAATCTTATTTTCTTTTCAATCCACCAATTTTAATGATGAGGATGAATTGAGTATAGATAGCTTGCGTAAAGTTTATTCAAAACCTACTGATCAGTGGCCAAAACCCACTGTTGATAAAGGGGCCGTTTTTCAGGAATTAGGGGAACTTCCACCCTCTCCGGTTGATTTAAAAAATGATTCGGTGAAGAATGTGGTAGAACTTGGAAAAATTTTATTTTTCGATCCTCGATTATCAGGCTCTAATCAAATTTCTTGTTCGAGCTGCCATGCACCAGATTTGCATTGGTCTGATGGTCGCCAGGTTTCTGTTGGCCATGATCATTTAACCAATATTCGTAATGCACCATCTTTAGAAAATGTATGGTTTTATAAACGTCTATTTTGGGATGGAAGAGCAGCAAGTTTAGAGGAGCAAGCAGAAAGCCCGGTAGCAGCACACAATGAAATGCATCAGGACATGAAAATGCTTCCTAAAAAACTGACGAAAATAAAAGGTTATCAACCATATTTCACAGCAGCATTTGGATCGAAAACAATTACCAATAAAAGAATTTTCGAAAGTCTGGCTACTTTTCAACGCAGCATTGTGAGCAGAAGAACACCATTTGATCGTTTCCTGGCCAGAGACAAAAAAGCCTTGACTGATCAACAAATTGTGGGCTTACATCTGTTCCGTACCAAAGCCCGCTGCATCAATTGCCATAATGGCCCATTGTTTACCGACAACGAATTCCATAATGATGGTTTGACCTATTTTAAACGGAAATACGAGGATTTAGGCCTATACAATGTCACCAAAAAACCGGAAGATGTGGGTAAGTTTAAAACACCTGGATTGAGAAATGTAATGAAAACTGCTCCGTGGTTTCATAACGGATTGTTTCCTGATATGGATGGAGTGATGAACATGTACAATGTCGGCATGCCTGTGCAAAGGGTTAGACCAGAACAGGAAAATGATCCGTTATTGCCTAAAAATGATAAGCTTTTAAAAGGTTTAATGTTGAGCAAAGCAGAGAAAGATGCTGTTGTTTCTTTTTTAGATGCACTCACCTCTCCTACTGTTTTAGTTCGGGTAGAGAAGTTGCCGCAGTAGTTTTACTAGATAGCCGTTCGGTCATTATCCCTAAGCTTAACTGGTGTTTTCGTACATTCATTCAATTCACTTAGGGTTACTAATGTACCAAGTAGTCCTATCGCATACAACGTCGTACCCTAAGGCATGATAAAGGCATTTAAAGGCATTCTTAATACCAATACGCTGTTACATCTTTTCTGATTTCAAATCTTCCCCAAAAAAGATCGAGGCATGTTCATCAAATGCCAGCGGATCGCCGCTGGTGAAAAATGATTTCTCCTGGTTCCTGCTCAGTTTCTTTTCGATGTCAGGATGTCTCTGTAAGTAATCGACCAAGCTGGCCGCTACGATTTCGCCTTGTGTTAGAATATTGATATAATCTGGAAACACTTTTTTGAGCTTAGGCAGCAATAAAGGATAGTGTGTACAGGCCAATAAAACACAATCAATATCGTCAGACTGTGTCATCAGCTGGCGGCAATACTCATTAATAAAAAAATCAGCCCCACTTTGAAGATGCTCATTATTCTCAATTAACGGCACCCACATCGGGCAGCTCTGTTGGTAAACTCTTATCTCCGGGAAAAATTTGTTTATCTCCAGCAGGTAAGATTGAGAATTAATCGTTCCCCGTGTGCCCATCACGCCTACAGTTTTGCTTGACGTGAATTGGTTTATCACTTCGGCAGTTGGCCTGATTACCCCAAGTACCCTTTTGCCAGGATACTTTGCAGGCAAATCTTTTTGCTGAATGGTACGAAGTGCTTTTGCTGAAGCAGTATTACAGGCCAAAATTACCAATTCACAGCCTTTGGCAAAAAGCCATTCCACACATTCTAGAGTATATTTATAAATGGTATCGAAAGAATGATCGCCGTAAGGAGAACGGGCATTATCGCCGAGATAGATGTACTGATAGTCTGGCAATCGATCGGCTATAGACCTGAAAACCGTTAATCCTCCATAACCAGAATCGAAAATACCTATTGGAGATGTTTTTTGCATTTATTGATTAAATGTGGAAGCGTTAAAACAAAATCTTAACATTACAACGTTACAATGTTTTTTGTAACCTTACAACACTAGTCGAAAAAAAAACGGAATCAAGTTTCCCCGATCCCGTTTTATATTTTGAGTTAGCCATGGAGACTCACGACTCCAGACTGAAAACTTAAGACTTATTTCTTTGGTGCAGCCGGTTTAGCAGCAGTAGCAGAAATACCTAATTTACTTTTAACTGCAGCAGTGATATCATCGCCACCTTCCCAGAAAACTAAGTTGTTACCACCTTGTCCGTTCGCGATATCGAAAACGTAAGCCAAGCCTTTTTCTTTAGCTACAGCAGAAATTGCAGTTGCCACTTTAGCCTGAATTGGTTGGAATAACTCACCTTGTTTAGTACCTACATCCTGAGATGCTTTAGTACGGGCATCAGTAATGCGTTTTTCTAAATCTTGTAACTCTTGTCCGGCAACTTGTAATTCTTTACCAACTTGCTCTTTGTTCGCCTCGCTTAAAGTTTTTTCTTTAGCCTGGGCAGCAGCCAATTTAGTTTGATATTCCTTGATCATTCCATCAATGCTTCCCTGTAAAGATTTACCTAAAGTTTCTAAGGTAGTTTGAGCTGTTTTAGCTTCAGGAAGATTAGCAAAAACATCTTCTGAATTAATGTGACCTAATTTCTGTTGCGCACTTGCCATATTCGCTGTAAACATTAACCCTGCTGCTACAAAGAATACGTTAATTAACTTTCTCATCGTTCTATTTTACTTTTTTTATTTTTTTATTGTTTTTCTAAATTCTAAGGGGGCGAATATACTAATTTCCTGACCCTGGTTTGTAACCTAATTTCACAATTACATCATTACTAACATCGTAGCTGCTGCTTGCATAAATCATCATGGTTGCTTCACTGCTCTTGTCAAAAATAAAATCCAGATATTTTGCTTTTGCAATTTGTTTAATCACATCCGAAACCTTATCCTGAATTGGTTTGATTAATTTAGTTCTGGCCTGAAAAAGTTCACCATCAGGACCAAACTTTGAGCGTTGAAATTCCTTTGCCTGTTTCTCTTTCTCGATAATTTCGTTTTCACGGCGCTTACGCATATCATCGGTTAATAAAACCTGATCTGCCTGATAGGCTTTATACATCCTATCTATTTCAGAAAAGTTTTGATCTACCTGTTGTTGCCATTGTTTTGATGCTCCCTCTAACTGGCTCAACGCCGATTTGTATTCTGGCATCTGCTTCAAAATATACTCTGTGTCTACATATGCAAACTTTTGTGCATAAGCACCAAAAGTGGTGCAAAGTAAAAATGCGATAAAAAGATACTTTTTCATTTGTGTGTGTTTTATAATTCGTTTATAACCTAAGCCTTGTTTAAACTCAACTTATAGTGTTTTATTGCATATTTAATTATTTTTTTACGCTTTATCAATTAAAATCCACCTAATTGTTGTGCGATACTAAAGTGGAACTGACCTTTGTTTGAATCTGGCAAGCCTGGAATCGCATCAAAACCATAACCATAATCAATACCTAACAAACCAAAAATCGGTAAAAATATTCTGGCACCAACACCAACTGATCTTCTGATATTGAATGGATTAAAATCACTAAACCTGTTCCAGGTGTTACCACCCTCAGCAAAGGCCAACACAAAGGCTGTAGCTTGTTGACTTGCTATAACCGGATAACGTGCTTCCAATACATATTTCGTATAAATAGGGCTACCAGATTGTTGTGCAATACTTGGGTTTGATCCTACCGGGATAACTGTATTGTTGGCATAACCACGCATGGCGATCAGCTCTGATCCTTGTAAGAAATCAAAACCTTGCATACCATCACCACCCAATTTAAAACGCTCAAATGCTGACTGACCTACTGCTTTATTATACTGACCTAAGAAACCAAACTGTGCCTGTGCTTTAATTACAAAGTTACCTGCTACACGTTGGTACCACTGTGAATCAAATTTCCATTTATGATATTCT
>NZ_AJLG01000159.1 GCF_000258495.1 Pedobacter agri PB92 | reverse complement strand
ACGTACACACTGCTTCATTTTTTGAAGCTGCTTTTGGCCCCATCAGTTCATTCGCATCGATTAAGCTAGCGGAAAGGTTAAAATCTCCCTGTAATGCCTGGTTCTTTTTAAAAAAGTAGCTCAAATAATTGTTAACCGATCCATTTGCTGAAAAATCACTCTTCCCCACTTTTGCGATTAAGTTACTTAGGGTAATGTTTTTAGGACTAAAGCCCATTTTTGCTGTAGGCACATTAACTGGCATAGGCACATTTTTACCGGCATAGGTGAAATTATTTGCAATCATTTGTCCTGAGGCTTTAAATGCTTCATATTGACCTTTATCTATAGATGATTTTCGACCAGCAGCCTGAACGTCAGCATCTAAAATTCCTGTTAAGGTCATATCTTTCATCGGAAAGATGCTGGTTAACTGTTTCAAATCAAGTTTGCCTTTCAATGCCATATCAACGAAAGGATCTGTGGTTGGATTTTTTAAGAGTAGTCTGCCATCTACCGGAACCGCACCAAATTCCAGATGGAATGCCGGAACATTAACAACCGTATGATCAATTACTCCATCAGGGTTATTTATATTCGATTTGACTTGAATGTTGTTAATGGCAGATGGCAGAGAAGGATATTTTATTTTGCCATTTTCGATTGAAAGGTTTACATCGAATGCCGGAAGTGAGTTTTCATTATAAGTTCCTTTGGCAGTTCCGTTCATTGCAAATTTACCTGTAGCTTGCATATCCTTAAAATTAGAAGCATAAATAGCCGGAATTAGCGAAAGAAAGTTTTTAAGTTCTGATTGTTTGGCATCAAACTTCAAATCCATCACCATATCGCTTGCATTAGGCATTGCGAGGTAACCAACGGCTGATAAGATCAATTCATTCAATTGAATTTTATTTTCTGAAAAAGTGAATTTCATCTTCTTCATGTCGATATCAAGCGGTAAGTCTGCATCAAGTGCAACCTGATTTAAATAGGGAATTCCTCCATATTTAACTGTTAACTTTTCAATGTCCGACTGGGTTTTCAGGGTAAATAAGTCTTGCGTAAAATCACCTTTGCCAGTGTGATTTACATTTTTTAATTCCATAAAGAAATTAAGTGCTGCATCATCGTAAGTGATGTTTCCTCTTTCGATCGAGTATTTTTGAAGCGCAGCTTTGAAAGTAGTTTTAGCAGTATCGGCAGAGGTTGAGCTAGAATCTTTTTTCATAATGTCCCAATTGGCCTGTCCGCTTTTTAAAACCTTCGCGTAAATTATTGGTTCACTCAAATCAATAGATTTAATTTGATAGGTTTCTCCCTTAATTACGCTTAATAAATTAACATTTAGCTGCAACTGTTTAACATTTGCCAATGTATCTTTAGCAAAACTGTCAATCCCTACAATGGTTAGGTTGTTGATTTTTATCCCCAGATTGGGGAAAGAACTCAGCAGGCTTAAGTCAAAATCAGTAAAATCTACCTTAGCTTTAACATTATTATTTATGGTTGATTTGAGTTTGGCATCGATTTCCTTTTTGAAAAACAGCGGAACGGCAACAGCGCCAGCTAAAAGTATTAAAACAATAGCGGCAACAGTTAGAGAAATTTTTTTAAGCATGGTAAAATCTTTAAAGATGATAATGTTTGGTACCCATTACTTACAATTAATGAACCAATTATATCATGCTTGTTTTTAAGATTTTAACTAAAAAATGTATTAAAAGTTTAAAAGACACAATACGTCATAAAATAATACGTTAAGGGATAAAAATATAATCAGTATTTTATTGTCACAATATTTATATATTCATTTAAATTTGTTTAATTTTATCGGTTGAATAGTCATTGGGCGACTTTCTTTAGTATCATATATGAAAAAACTTATACTATATTCTTTTACTTGTTTGTCTTTAGCTGCACTGCTTACCGCTTGTAGCTCAAAAGGTGGAAACAGCTCCAGCAAAACAGGCGTTCCTTATGCGGATAGAAAGAGCAGGAACAACCAATCGGGAGCTTTTGCCGTTGCTACGCAGTATAAAAGAGCACCTGGACCAGGACTAGTGGCGATTGAAGGTGGGGTTTTGGTTGTAGGCGGAAGCGCAATCGAAGTTCCTGGTGTAGAACCAAACATTTACAACTACAAGAGACAGGTAACAGTTCCATCTTTTTATATGGATGAAACTGAAGTATCAAATACAGATTGGTTAGAATACTTACAATGGATTAGATATAACTTTCCCGAAGATCAGGAGTTTTATTACAATGAGTTACCTGACACTTTAGTTTGGAGAAGTGCGCTTTCATACAATGAGCCATACGTTGATAACTATTTACGTCATCCGGCTTACCGTGATTACCCTGTAGTAGGTGTTTCCTGGGAGCAGGCATCTCGCTACTGCCAATGGAGAACATCGCGGGCGAATGAATTTATTTTACGTGAAAAAGGTATCTTAACAGATTACAAAACATTAGCCGGTGGAAATACAGGCCGCAATAACAACGCAGCAACTGCTGCTGCAACGCCAAGACCTGATAAGCCTTTTAATACAGATGCTTATTTGAATGGTCAGTATGATGACAAGGGTAGAAATGCTCCAATCGATTATAATACTAAAGCTGGTGCAGCGACAGGTACTGCAGGTGCTACTGCTGGTGGAAGAGGCAATAACCAACCAAGAAGAACCGCTACTTTGGAAGACGGGGTAATTATGCAGCCATATCGCTTACCAACAGAAGCAGAATGGGAATATGCTGCGTTAGGCTTAATTGGCAACACCGAATATGAAAATATCAACCAGAATAAAATTTACCCTTGGAATGGTTTAGGTGTTAGTTCAGCAAGTAAAAAAACAAGAGGTTTAATTCAGGCCAACTTCAAAAGAGCGCCTGGTGATTATATGGGTGTTGGTGGGTCATTGAATGATAAAGGTGATTTAACCGTTCCGGTGATTCAATATACGCCAAATGATTTTGGTTTATATAATATGGCTGGCAATGTAAATGAGTGGGTAAATGATGTTTACAGAACAGGAACATTTACGGATGCTGATGCCTTTAACCCTTATCGTGGTAACTATTTCGAAAATAAGAAACTCGATAACGCACAATCTGGAAAAATAGCCCTAGATAAATACGGCAATCCGATTAAAGAAAATGCTTATTCAGGCAGAAAACAAACCTGGGCCGAAAAGCAAGCACAAGCTAAACGTGCTGATTCAATTTCAAGATCAACAGATCCACAGAGTGTAACGGCATCTACCACTTATCAAGCCGATCAGAGAGGTTACCGAGACAGACAAAATCTTCTGTTAAATGAAGAAGGCGTTACCCTGATCAATGATAAATCACGCGTATATAAAGGTGGCTCATGGAATGATATGGCTTATTGGTTAAATCCTGCCACGAGACGTTTCCTATCACAAGATGAATCATCAGCAGAAATTGGTTTCCGTTGTGCCATGACCATGTTAGGTGCGCCAGAAATCAGTACCAGTGGCAAAAGAAGTTTCAAAACTCCTCCTCCAAGACCATACCGAGTGAGCAGAGGTAAATAATTAAAAAAGTCCCAATTCTCTCGAATTGGGACTTTTTCTTTTTTACAATGGTATTTGTAGAAAAGAATTATTTAAACTGTATTAAAATTTGATTCTTCTCCACCTTATCACCTTTTACAACCGCTATCTTCTTCACAATTCCATCGGTCGACGATTTTAGGATATTCTCCATTTTCATTGCTTCCAATATTAACAGGCTATCGCCTTTCTTCACTTCAGCATCTTCAGCAACCATTACGTTTAAGACCAACCCCGGCATAGGAGCCTTTATCTCGGTGATTTTATTGCTGGCTAGATTGTCTAGCCCAAGTTGCTGCAGAAGCTGATCATACTGATCTTCAACATTAACGGCATACACCGTACCGTTGACCTTGACTTGGCAAGTTTTCGCAGCTTTATCAATGGAGATTACTTCAGTATTATACGATTGATGTTTATAAAGCAAATGAGCAATGCCATTGTTTAGCTCAGCTGAATCAATAAAAATATCTTCGCCGTTTACCTTCAAATTGTTTTTTTCAATTTCAATATCGAATTGAAACTGCTCGTTAACTTTTACTTTATACATAACTATTGTGTTAAAGCGTATTGTATCAAATTCGCACCCATTCTAAGCGCTTTGTTGCGTGTTTCCTGCGTATCCTCAGGATAGGTACCAAAGTCTTCCCAGCCATTCCCTAAATCGCACTCAAAGGTGTAGTAGCACACAACTCTACCTTTAAAAATCAATGCAAAACCTTGAGGTCGCTTGTTGTCGTGTTCATGAATTTTAGGTAAACCGCCTGGAAACTTAAATTTTTGATTATAGATGGCATGATTGGCAGGCAACTCGACGAAGTTTAGTTCTGGAAAAACCTTTTTCATTTGCGGCCTGATAAATTTGTCTAAACCGTAATTGTCATCAATGTGCAGAAACCCTCCGCCAATTAGATATTGTCTTAAATTTTTCACATCCTGATCGCTGAAAACCACATTTCCATGCCCGGTCATGTAAACAAAAGGATAATTAAACAGTTCCTTTGATCCAACTTCAACAATGCTTTCCTCTGGATAAAAATTGGTTTTTAAATTGGAATTGCAGAAAGCAATCAGGTTAGGCAGCGCCGTTCGGTCAGCGTACCAGTCTCCACCTCCATTATACTTTAGTTTCGCCATGCGATAAGAGGGAACGGTAAATGAAATAAGAATAAGCAGTAAGGAACAAGGAACAAAGAAAACCGACAATGAACGCAGTCGTTTTACCAATAATGAACCTAAAACTTTCAACTTATAACGTTCAACTCTTTTCATCGGTTAAGGTAATTGATTTCAAAACAAACAGACAATGCAGCGGTTTCGGTGCGCAATCTGTTATCTCCTAAAGTTAATGGTTTAAAGCCTTTGTTCAAAGCTAAATTAACTTCTTCAGGTGTGAAATCTCCTTCGGGGCCGATAAGTACTAAATATTTTTGATGAGGAATGACAAGTTCAGAGATGTACTTTTTTCCCTGATTGTCAATACAATGAGCAATTAACTTTTCTCCTTCGATAGAAGAGTTTAAAAATTTATTAAATGGAATTGATTCATTTAATATGGGGTGATAAGCTTTAATAGACTGTTTAACTGCAGAGGTAATTACTTTGTTCAAACGATCTTCTTTCACTACTCTCCTTTCAGAACGATCGGTAATAATCGGCGTAATTTCGTCAATTCCAAGTTCTGTTGCCTTCTCTAAAAACCACTCAATTCGGTCGATATTTTTTGTAGGTGCTACCGCGATATGCAGGTAATGATTTCGCTTATGGAATTCTGTTTCTACCTTAAGAATGCTCAGGCTTACCTTCTTTGGATTATCTGATGTAATCTCTGCGGTGTAAAAACCGCCTCTTCCATCAACCAGATTAACTAAAGCGCCTACCGGCAATCTTAGTACCCTTACACAATGTTTACTCTCCTCTTCGTTAAGTGTGTAAATATTTTGAGTGATATCTGGCGTATAAAAAATATGCATTGTTGAGATTAGTGAATGTCAACCTGATCTTCTTTATTAAGAACCAATTCTAATTTAATGGTTTCGATGTTTTGTTCTGTTTTTTTAAGAATGGTGAACAGATAACCATATGACATGTTGCTCTCTCCCACCTCAGGAATACGCTCAAAAATATGCGAAACCAAGCCTCCAATGGTATCAAAGTCCTCGTCTTCAGGTAAGTCATGTGGTAAATATTCGTTCACGTCATATACGGTAGCAAATGCGTTGACGATAAATTCATTGTCAGAAACCTTTTCTACCAATGGTTTTTCCTCGTCATATTCATCCTGTATTTCACCAACTAATTCTTCCACGATATCTTCCAGCGTAACCATACCTGCCGTTCCACCGAATTCATCTAAAACAATAGCAATTTGAATGCGGTTGCTTTGCAACTCACTCATCAAATCGTTTATCTTTTTCGTCTCCGTTACGAAATACGGTTTACGAATGATATCATTAAGCGTCCAGTGCTCATTACCTGATGCTACGAGCGGTAAGATATCTTTTGCATGGATAATCCCTACAATCTTATCCATAATCTCATCATATACCGGCAAACGGGAATAACCTTCTTTAATGATTTTATCAACAACTTCTTCTTTTACCGATGTAAGTTCGATGCCGGATATCTTGGTTCGCGGAACCATAATATTTTTCACCACACGTTCATTAAAATCAAAAACGTTTTTGATTAACTCGTGCTCATTATTATCCAATGCCCCGCTTTCCTTTCCCTGATCCAATAGATACTGTAATTCTTCAGTACTGTGAAGCGATTCATGACCAGCTGAAGTATCGATGCCAAAAGGCTTTAAAATAACAGCAGCAAGACTGTTTAAAGTCCAGATGAACGGCCTAAACACAACATAAAAGATTTGTAATGGAACAGAAACAAATAATGTTGTGGCAACCGGCCTCTGAATGGCGAAAGATTTAGGAGCCAGCTCACCAAATACAATATGCATTACGGTAATTAATGAGAAGGCAACGATGGTGGATGCAGTATGGATGGTTGCATCGCTGAAGCCCCATTCAAGGCTGTCAAATAAATTTTTAAAGATGGTATGCATTACACCTTCACCAACCCAACCCAGGCCAAGTGATGCAAGTGTAATACCAAGCTGTGTAGCCGCTAAATAACCATCCAGATTATGAATGATCGTTTTAGCCATTTTACCAACGCGGCTTCCTGTTTTTGCTTTAATTTCGATTTGAGATGCACGAACTTTCACGATAGCGAACTCTGCCGCAACGAAAAATCCATTCAGTAGCACTAAAAATAATGCTAGAAATAATCGCCAACCTACTGAAGTAGTATCTGGTTCTTCTAACGCAACCAAGATTAAATTGGTGGGCAATATTGCACTTAACTCTGTATTTAAAAACAAGCAGGCCGTGGGTAAATCCATTATGCTAATTCTCTAAATGTTGTATTGTAAAGTTCTATACTTTCTTTAATTACCTTATGTGCGTAACGAACTCCTAATAAATGTTCGATGGTTACGTTTTTACCTTCTAAAGCTTTATAATCCTGAAAGAAGCGAACAATCTCTTTCATCTGGTGTGGAGGTAACTGATCTAAATCATTGATATAATTTACAGACATATCATGTGCAGCAACTGCAATGATTTTATCATCCTGCTCGCCATTATCTACCATATGCATTACACCAACAACCTTCGCTTCAATTAATGTCATTGGATAAACATCAACAGAACAAAGCACTAAGATATCTAATGGATCTTTATCATCACAATATGTTTGAGGGATAAAGCCATAGTTAGCAGGATACATTACTGATGAAAAAAGAACCCTGTCTAATTTGATTAGTCCTGATTCTTTATCTATTTCATATTTGGCTTTTGAGCCTTTTGGAATTTCAATGATTGCGTTAACTGTTTCTGGAAGGTTACTTCCTGGAGATACGCTATGCCATGCGTGGTTTTCTTCTTTTGCCATTTTTAATTTAAATCTGTCTTTTCCTCTTCAGAGCTATTCACTTTACTTTTCACAAAGGTAATCAATAAAGGGATAGTTGTGATAGCGATAAAGCCAATAATAATATATAATAAGTAATCGTTAATTTCCTTTTCAAATCTTCTGCCCAAAAAATAACCCAATAAAGTGAGCGAGCAAATCCATAGTATTGCACCAACAACATTATAAAAAGCAAATCGTTTGAAATCTAATTTTACTACGCCTGCAAAAATTGGAGCAAAGGTTCTTACGATTGGAACAAATCGCCCCATAATTAATGCAAAAGCTCCTTGTTTGTTGTAATAAGCCTCAGCAGCTTTCAAATATTTTTTTTTGAAAAAAAAACTATCTTTTCGGGTATACAATAAAGGCCCAGTCCGACGACCGAACCAATAACCTGTGAAATTACCAGATATTGCAGCAATACATAAACCTGCAAGTAAAACAGCAATGTTTACATCTAGTTTTCCCGTCGCTACAAACATGCCTGCGAGAAACAATAAATAATCGCCTGGAAGGAAGAAACCGAAAAACAGACCTGTTTCTGCGTAGATCACAAACAGAACAAGATAGAAACCGCCCTCCCTCAATAATTTTTCGGGGTCAATTAAATGTTGTAGGTTAGTCCAGAAATCCTGCATATTTCAATTATTCGTAAAACTACAAATAATTATCTAACAAGTGTATACCTATATTAGGTTTAAAATGATTGCTGGATAAATACCCAAAATTAGTGTAATAGCCACCGAAACTGCCAAAACCACTTTGTATTGAGACGGGGTTGACAATTCAACTTCTGCCCCATCTTTAAACCAAACAGCAACGATAACCTTGAAATAATAGTAGAAACCAACTAAAGCATTTAAGATTGCAAAAGCAACCAATAGCATTTTGTATTCTCCCATTACGTTCAGGAACATCAAATATTTACCAATAAAACCTGCCGTTAAGGGAATACCTGCTAATGAAAGCATCGCAACAGTAAGCGATAAGGCAACTAAAGGATTCTTCTTTCCTAAGCCATTGAAGCTTTCAAAGCTATCGCTTCCTGTTTTTTGTTTAACAAGAATTAATACCGCAAATGCGATGATTGAAGCGAATGTGTAAGCTGCGGCATAAACCAAAACACTGTTCTGAGAATTGGCACCAATTACTACTAATGAAAATAATAAGTAACCTGCATGAGAGATACTTGAATAGGCCAACATTCTTTTGAAGTTCTTTTGGAACAAAGCCGTAACGTTACCGATAAACAAAGTGATACAAACGATAACAATCAATGGTGCAACCCAGAAATCGTGAAGTGGTGCAAATGCGTCAGCAAATAATCTTAAAAACGCGGCAAAGCCAGCTGTTTTAACAACAGTACTCATAAAAGTCGTAATCAATGTTGGCGAACCCTCGTAAACATCTGGTGTCCAGAAATGGAAAGGTGCCGCACCAACCTTAAAACATAAGCCAATCATCATCAGGATCACTCCAGGATAAAAAATTGGTGAGATTGCTTTGCTGTTATCTACTAAATAAGCTTGAATTTTATCTAAATCGAATGAACCAGATGCACCGTAAATTAATGTGATACCGAATAACAAGAAGCCAGTCGAGAAAGCACCCATCAGGAAATATTTCAATGATGCCTCATTTGAAGCAAAATCTTTTTTACGAATACCCGCAAGAATATATAAACTTACCGACATGATTTCCAGCCCCACAAATAACATTGCCATGTTTTTGTATGATACCATCATAATCATCCCCGCAAGGGCAAAAAGAATTAAGGTATAATATTCGGCTACGTTATCGCTTTTAGCGTGAAAATAATTTTGTGTCAATAGGAAAATCAATAACGTTCCAACAATACAAACGCCTGAAAATGCCAAGGCAAAATTATCAGTCTGCATCATGCCGAAGTGTACAGCATTGCCATTCCACGCAGCGGCAGTAAAGCCCAAAGCAGTAAGTAAGCCAACAACAGTAAGCGGTAATAATGCTTTTTTTGCTTTAAACAAACCTGCATAAAGAACAATAAAAGCGGTTATACTAATGGTTATAATAATATTCATTGCTTATTTTACTGATGTTAATTTTTGATTTACCTGTTCTAATAAATGTTGTACAGATGCCTCTGTTAAGTGCAATAATGGTTTCGGGTAAACCCCCAGAACAATGATTAAAGCACAGATAATATAAAGAACCAATTTCTCAGTTCCCTGAATGTCGGTAAAGGTGATGGTTAATTCGTTGGTTTTTCCGAGCATCACATTTTGGTACATCCGTAACATGTAAACCGCTCCGAAAATGATGGTTAATCCTGCAATAGCTGCAGCCCAGATTCCATAATTGTAAACGCCCATTAACAATAAGAATTCTCCGATAAAACCATTTGTTCCTGGTAAAGCCACCGTCCCTAAAACGACGATTAAGAAAACAATGGCCAATTGAGGTGCCGCTTTTGCAATGCCTCCCAACTCTTCAATTTTATTGGTTTTGGTACGAGAAAAGATAATATCTAATACGAAGAACAAACCAACAACATTAATTCCGTGACTTAACATTTGAACCATCGCTCCTTGCAAACCTTGCTGATTTAAGGCAAAAATACCTGCCGAAATTAAACCAACGTGAGCAATAGAAGAATAAGCCACTAAACGTTTTGCATCTTTCTGCGTAAAAGCAATCAGCGATGCATAAACTATTCCAATGATAGACAGAATCATCGCTAAGCAAGACCAATCCTGAACACCAGCGGGAACAATTGGCAATAACCATCTGATTACGCCATAAATACCCATTTTTAGCATAATACCCGAAAGTAACATGGTTCCTTGAGTCGGCGCTGCGGTATACGTATCAGGCTGCCAGGTATGGAAAGGGAAAATCGGCATCTTAATGGCAAATGCAATGAAGAAAGCCCAGAAAATCCAACCTTGTTGTGCACTATCTAAATTCAGGGCATAGAAAGCTTGAATTTCGAAATTGTTTGCAGGGTTTTGTAAATAGAGATAAATAATCCCCATCAGCATAAACAATGAACCTGCAATCGTGTAAACGAAGAATTTCATGTTAATGCGAATTCTATCTTTTCCGCCCCAGAATGCGCAGATGAAATAAATTGGAATCAACGCCGCTTCCCATCCAATGTAAAACAAGAAAGCATCCATTGCGGTAAACACCAACAATAAGCCAGTCTGCATGAACAAAATCAATGCATAAAAAGCAGCAGGATTTTTATAATCGTGTTTATAACTTGATAAAATGATAATCGGAATTAACAAATTTGTAAGCAATACGACCAGCATGCTAATACCATCGATACCGGCATGAAAACGAATGCCCAAATCTGAAATCCATGGCAGGTTTGCTTCAAACTGCGTAGTTGCATTTGGAATGAAGTTACAGGCGATGAACAAAGCCAGGCCTAAAGAAACCACCGAAATTACGGTAGAGACTATTTTAGCCGACTTACCTGCAAACGCCGTAATAATAGCACCTGCAAGCGGAAGAAATATAAGTAGTAAAAGTTGTTCCATTATTTATTTTTGAACCCTTTTTATATGTAATAAAATGTATAAGCAAGCAATGCAATGATACCAGCGACCATCATAAATATGTAGAAACCTACATTTCCACTCTGTAACAAACGAACACCTTTACTTGCCTCGTTTGTACTCCAGCCTAAACCGTTTACAATTCCATCGATGAATTTCGTGTCGATAATTCTGTAGAAAAATCTTGAAAAAGCATCTAATGGTTTTGTAATGATGAAATCGTAAATCTCATCTAAATAGAATTTATTGTATGATAATTTTGCCAGTGCCGAACGTGGGGCCTCATCCGCAACAGGAACACGAGCACCTTTTACATATCTGGTATAAGCATACAATAAAGCTACAATTGCTGCTACCACAGATACACCCATTAACGTAAATTCCGTTGAATGACTTAATTCTAATTCATGTTGTGCAACACCTGCACCACTTAACCAGTGAGCCAGCCATTCATTTCCACCGAAAACGTGAGGAATAGTGTGTACGT
>NZ_AJLG01000158.1 GCF_000258495.1 Pedobacter agri PB92 | reverse complement strand
ACGTACACACTAAAATAATGATGAGATTGAAATCAGTCATTTTTATTTTTTAGGATAAACTTTAGGCTTCCGGTGTTAAAGACGTTAATTTGCATTGGTTGATGTGCCTTAACAACGCTTCTTTCCTTTTCTTCATTCAACGAAAAATAATGCGGTGCTAAAACAGCAGTTTTATCAAATCCCAAAGTAAGATAAGATTCACCTGCTGACCAATCGCGATCTGCATAGGTCATGATATCATTGGGTTTGTATTGCTTGAAAAAATCATCAGTAGCTTACTTAAACCACCTGAGACAGAATAGCCAGACTTAACTGCGAAGCGAATAAGTTCAGCTGATTTATAATCGATACTGTGTGACATTTTGCGGAGCGCTGAAAATGTAGCCACAGCAATAAGATCATCATTCTCGAATAATCCCAATTTATACCTACAGCTTACGTAAGCTTGCAAATGATTTTCATTTAAAAAAGTTTCAGTGGCAACTTTATCTAATTTATGAATTTTTGTTTTGCGCCCATGTATTTTCTTATTCAACCCTAGCAGCGACATTATTCTTGCTAATGCCTGCCGGGGTTTGGCAAACCAGACGTCTTCCCATAAATGGATCAGTTTTATGCCCTCGGAAGAATAGTTTAACTGTAACGCTATTAATTCGGCTGGCTTGAAGTGGTTGTTTACATTAACTAAATGAATAATGAGCTGGTGTTTATTGATAAAAAGGAGACTAAAATGATCGAGTAAAAAAAAATGGCTTCCCAAATTAAGCTCAGCCAAAGCTGAAACTATTTGATGATGCCATGCATTTTCTTTTGTTGTTAAATTGCTCAATGATCTATGTAATTGTGATATTGGGCAAAATTAACTAAAGAACTTTAAATCCATTCCTTTTCTTTGAAGTGCGCATGAATTATTTCAATTAGTGTCTCTACTTCTTTCAATTTCACGTCATCAAGTTCAGTAAGTTTTAAACCCGACTTATCATCACCAAAGCGCACCAACTCCTGGTTCGAAGTTGAAAATTCATTTGTATTTACTTTTACTTCTACCTCATTCCCGTTAATGTAAATCCCGCCAAAAAATCGTTCTGTTGTTTTACCGCCTTCATTTTCGATATTTTTTTCGCTATAAAGATCGTACCCGCTTTCAGAATTTTCATGTACAGTATAACCTCGAGTTGCGTATGGCTGTAAACCAGCTCTTATCGTTTGAAAAATTTCTACAAGATCAGTTTTCATAAAGTATTTTGATTTTAAATTGTAAACACGAGATGGACAATATTGTTTACGAATTTATCAGTCAATCCACCATTTTGATACAGGCATTTCACTATTTAAAATTAGTGTTTGGCCAAGTTGCGGCGTTGCTATTTTAAGGTTTTTTTCAGCTGCCGCCTTTACTACCCTATTGATTGGCTCATTCCATGGGTGCATGGCTAAACTAAATTTAGCCCAATGCACTGGCATTAAAACTTCTGCTTTTAAATCAATAGCAGCCTGAACCGTTTCTTCAGGGAACATATGGATATGTGGCCAATAGGCATTATATTGGCCGCATTCTAATAGAGCCAGATCAAAAGGTCCATACTCTTCTCCAATTTTCGAAAAATGGGTGTCATAACCAGAATCTCCGCCTAAAAACAATTTCCATTCTTTGTATTGTAAAACAAAAGCAGACCAAAGCGTTTGGTTTCGCTTAAATTTTCTTCCGGTAAAATGTCTTGCAGGAACAGCTGTGAATTTTAAATTCGCATTAACCTGAGCAGATTCAGTCCAGCACAATTCTTTTATCTTATCACTTTCAATTCCCCATCTTTCTAAATGCGCTCCTACGCCAATTGATGTGACAATCTCTTTTACATTTGGAGCGACTATTTTTATACTTTCATAATCTAAATGATCATAATGATCGTGAGTAATGAGCAACACATCAATGTTCTTAAAATCCTCAGCTTTAACAAAAGAAGTTCCTGGAAAAGCCTTACTTCCGATAAACGAAAACGGCGAAGGCGTTTTGCTGAATACCGGATCAACCAGAATTCTTGTATCATCTATTTTAATCAGGTAAGATGAATGCCCAAACCAAATAATTTCCGGAGCGGCACTTAAAGGTTTACCATCGAGATCTGGCTGGGTAAATTTTAAGGCTTTATGCGGAATTTTGTCAGGATGCTTATCGAATAAAAAAGCTTTTAGCACTTTGAAAAAACTAACGCCTTCAGGCTGCATTGGAGTGAAGCTTTCGTTCTGCAAAGCGCCATCACGATAGTTATTTAAGTGATGAATTTTGTCAAGTCTCAATCCCCGAGGTAATCTTCCAAATACAGGAAGATTTGTAATAATTAAAACTAGAACGGTTAATATCAGTATGGCGTAAAGGGCAATCATGTAAATTAAAATTTTGGCCAATGTACATATTTGCACATTTATGTATCAAATAATCAAGTCAGCGAAAAGCAAAAAAGCTCCAAACCTGGAGCTTAAATTTCAAAACTCAAATAAAGTGCTTAATATTCATCATTAAATGCGAATATTGGCTTTCTGCTCATCCACTTGCCTCCGGTGAAATCGGGAAATTCAACTGTTTCATTTCCTAATTCTATCGATTGCTCACTTAACGGTGTAATGGCACTCCAAGCTGCCGCATCATACACATCGAGTGGAGTGGGCAAATTACGTTTCGCAGATTCAATGAATGCATTAATGACGAAAAAATCCATTCCACCATGTCCCGCCCCTTGTGCATCATTACCATATTTTTTCCATAGTGGATGATCGTATTTATCTAACCAGTCTTTAGCATTGTCCCACGCATGCGGCTTACTTACTCCTTCAACATAAATGCTCTTATTTACATCCATCCACAAACCTTTAGTACCCTGAAAACGGAAGCCTAAAGAATAAGGTCTTGGTAAGTTTGTATCGTGTTGTAGGATGATGGTTTCCCCGTTTGCACAATCTATAGTGGTTGTTACAATATCACCGAGCCTAAAATTAACTTTTGCATTTGGATGAGTTGTACCACCCTTTTCAACAATATAATTATGTAAACCACGAGATTTGGTAGCAAAAGAGTTTAGCTTTAAAAAGCGGTTACCCCTGTTAATATCAATACATTGTGCTATTGGGCCAATACCATGTGTTGGATATAAATCTCCATTACGATAAACCGAATGGTTGGTTCTCCATTTGGCTTCCGAAAAACCCTTTTCACCGAATTCAACTCCGTGGCCGTACGGATTGATTCCATCATTAAATTTAACTTCTCGTAAATCATGCTGATAGCCTCCTTGAAAATGTATCATCTCGCCAAATACACCCTGGCGTACCATATTCAGTGCAGCAAGAACATCTCTGCGATAGCAAACGTTCTCCAACATCATCACCTGTGCATCACCCGCCTCCGCGGCATGGACAACATCCCAATGATCTTGCAAGTTGATCCCTAATATTACTTCTGTGCCGATATATTTGATGCCAGCACCAATGGCACCCAAAATCATTGGTTTGTGTAATTCCCAGGGCGTTGAAATCACTACTGCTTTGATATCCTTTAGTTCGAGCATCTTTTTCCAGGCATTTTCATCACCCTTAAAAATTTTAGGCATTGGTTTACCGCTTTTTGCTATGATGGCTTTACTCATGGTTAACATTTTATCATCCACATCGCAAATGGCTACCAGATCAACATCATCTCTATTTAAAAGCAGGCTTAGGTGATTTTGGCCCCTCAACCCCACTCCAATCATCACCACCTTGACTTTTGTACTAGCGGTTGAGGCAAAAATGGATTGATCTGGAATTGTCGCAAAAGCCGCAGTTGTTAAACCTGCATTTCTTACAAATTGTCTTCTATTCATACGCTATAATTGTTGCTCGTTTGTTCGATTTTTAAAAATATTGTTAACCTAATGTATCGATATTTAAATACCTTCAGAAAAAAAGAAGGAAAAAATATCACGCAAACGTTTGATTAATTTAGTAATTTACAAAATGAAAAAGTAGTTTAGCGGCGCAATGCAATCAAAACCAACAACGATTAAGGAAATCGCCAAAATTTTGAAAATATCCCCTTCCAGCGTATCCAGGGGGTTACATGATCATCCGAGCATCGGAGCTGTTACCAGAGAAAAAATTAAGCAGCTGGCAAAATCACTAAGTTACCAGCCTAATAATGCTGCAATTTTATTTCAAAAGGGAAAAACTTATACTATTGGCGTGATCCTGCCTGAGTTATCTGAGCACTTCTTTTCAACAGCTATATCGGCCATTGAAGATGAAGCTTTGAAAAAGAACTACACCGTGATTTTTGCGCAATCTCATGATAATTACGAGCAAGAAGTTAAGCTCGTTGAGAAAATGAAAAATCAACGAGTGGATGGTTTACTGGTATCCATCAGCAAAGACACCTCAAATTTTGATCATTTTGAAAAACTGAACACCTTTAATATTCCGGTTGTGTTTTTCGATCGTATTCCGCCATTTAAAAATGTTCATTATGTGGCCTGCAGTCTTGAAACTGCTACAGTAAAGGCACTTAATTATTTGTTAAAGAAAGGCCATAGAAGTATCGGAATGATTAATGGGCCAGCTACGCTCTTTGCAAGCGAAGAACGTAAAGATGGCTATATACAGGCCATTAGCTTTAATAGATTAAAATTTGATCCATCACTTATTGTAAATTGCGATTTAACAGAAAAAGGAACAATAGAAGCTGCAAATGAATTTTTAAATCATAAAAGAAAACCTACCGCAATTGTTGCTTTTAATGATTACGTAGCGCTGTTTCTAATTAAATACTTTAAAAAGCTAAATGTGATTAACGATTTTGATATTGTGAGTTATGCTAATCTTCCAATTATCAGTTATATAGATAATTCTCCTATTGCTTCTGTGGAGCAATACCCATATTTGCAGGGACAAAAGGCGGCAAATATCCTCCTCGATTTGATGGCAAATCCAAATCCTGAAAATCAGGCATTTTTTAATACCATAGTTGAATCTGATTTAATTGTTAATGAAGTAAATAAATAATAAAGCCAAACGTTTGTGTAAAATCAATTTCTGTTTAAACTACCCGGAAGAATGTGATATAACTTTTTAAACGCAGCAATAAAATGCTGAGGGTTTTTGTATCCAACTAAAAATGATACTTCATTAACGGGCTTCTTATCAACAGTGAGATATTGATAAGCTTTTTCCATCCTTATTTTATAAAGATAACCAAAAACCGTATAGCCGGTTACTTCTTTAAAACCTTTCTTCAACTTAAAATCATTTATTCCAGTCATTCTAGAAAGTTCCATCAATGAATTTGGATTTTGCAAATTGCCCTCGACAATTTTTTTCGCTAATAAAATTCTATCTATATCTACTTTTTTCAGTGAAAAAGTTTCCTTTTTAGTTTTTTGGCTGATGTAAAATATGATGAGTTCGAAAATCTTTGACTCAATAAATATGCGTTTTAGTCTGCCTGTATGTGGTGAATTAGTAATTGCCTGTAGTAATAAATCAATTTCAGGAGGAATATTTTTTTTAACTGATAAGTTTTCTAGTTTGAATTCAGCATCGGCTATCTTATCAAAGTAAGATTTTGTAAGTTGGATATAAACATACCTTGCTTTTTCGGAAACACTTAGTACAACATTGTTTAATTCTTCATCATTAACATGTTGTTGTTTTGATGCTATCGAGCTTATGTCATTGCCTCCGTTTTTGTAATAACAATTTATATTACCATCGAGACAATAACAAAATCCAATATTACCTGCAGTAGTATCGTACAAAAAATCAAAACCACCTACGGTTTCGATCTCAGTTAGATTGATATGAATTCCATCAAACCAGTTCTCGTGTATTTTTACCTGATAATCCGCTCCGGAAAATATCCGCTCAACCTCTTCAATATCTGATTCAGTTTCGAAATTACTTGCATATATCTTGGTATAAAGGACTTTTCCGGTTTTCAGTTCCGATAATTTAATTTCCATTTCTTTTAATCCGTATTACGGCATTAATTATCCGTTTAGCGTTATCTGGTTTTTCTTATTATGCACAAATTTGCACAATTATTTATAATTAGTCTAAATAAATGAAGATATATTTATTCATTGTGTTATCCCTATTTGGATTCATAGCTGTGGCTCAGGAAATTAAAGGCGATACTACAAAGGCAAACGAATTAAAAGACGTGGTTGTTACTGGCCAATTTGGCCCGCAATCGATGAAAAGCTCAGTTTATAATGTTAGAACTATTAGTTCAGAAAAAATAAGGTTGCGTGGTGCAGTTAATTTACAGCAGGTTTTGAATACCGAATTGGGTTTTAGGTTTAGTAATGATTTGACATTGGGAACAACTGACGTAACAATTATGGGAATGACAGGCAGAAATGTAAAAGTGCTTTTAGACGGTGTACCAATGATTGACCGATCAGACACACGTGAAAGTTTGAACCAGATTGACATTAATACTATCGAGCGGATCGAAATTGTTGAAGGACCGATGTCAGTGGTTTACGGATCAGATGCTTTGGCTGGTGTCATCAATATCATCACCAAGCAAGCAGGAAAATCTCTTGTAAATGTTACCGCAAGAATCCAGGAAGAAACCGTTGGAAAAGAATATGGCGCTTTTTCTGACAAAGGAAATCATATTCAAAATGTTGGTTTAAGCTGGCGAAATAATGGATGGAGTGCTGTGGCTGGTTTGACGCACAATGATTTTGCTGGCTGGAATATCAAGCCAAGTACTACTTCAAGAGAAATTGTAGACCAAGACTTAGCCAACGGCAGCAGATGGAAACCAAAGGAGCAGTGGCTAGCCAATACCAAAATTGGTTACCGAAATGAAAATTTTAATATCTGGTATCGTTTAGATGGTTTGCACGAGGAAATCGTCAGCCGTGGTGGGATGAACACCTTAAACTATATTGCAGAATGGCAAACTTATAAAACCAAGCGATATACCAATCAGTTACAATCAGAATGGAGCGTAAATTCGCAATTACAAATTACTGCAATTGCCGGATATTCTGATTTAACACGATTAACGCGAACAATAAATCACAATTTTAGTACCGGTGCTGATGTTTTAAGTACCGAACAAGGAAAACAGGATACTGCGAAATTCAATTCAACAATTTTTAGAGCAATAGCACAATATATAGTCAGTCCAAAAGTTTCCCTTCAGCCTGGAGTTGAATATAACAGAGACGCTGCAAGCGGGCAAAGAATAAATGGCTCACCTGTGATTAATGATTATGCTTTCTTCCTATCGTCAGAAATAAAACCTATTAAAGGAATTAATATCAGACCAGGACTAAGATTGATCAAAAATTCCATTTATCCAGCGCCTCCAATCATTCCATCATTAAATACGAAATTTTCTTTAAATGATTATTTTGATTTGAGATTAGCTTATGCAAGGGGTTTCAGGTCTCCGGCATTGAGAGAACTATACTATGATTTTGTTGATGCCAGTCATAACATTATCGGCAATCCGAATTTAAAAGCAGAAGAATCAAACAGTTTTAATGGTTCATTAACATGGACAGGAATGAATACCACTGAATTACAATTCCGCTCTACGCTTGCTGGTTTCTATAATCTATTTAAAAACAGAATTACGTTTGCGCAATCATCACAAGATGCGACCATGACTACCTTATTTAATGTTTTAAAGTACAAAACAACAGGTTTTACTTTGGACAACACCATCATTTATAAAAACCTTAATGCCACGATTGGTGCATCTTACATCGGCAGGTATAATGATCAGCTGGAAAACAATCCTGATTTAACCATTCCTGAATTTGCCTGGTCGCCAGAAATTACGGCAACCATCTTATACAACCTGCCGAAAATTAAGGCAAACATCAGTTTGTTTTATAAATATTCTGGTGCTGTTCCAAGTTATCAAAGTGTGGGCACAAGTACTACAGATTACCAACTTGTAGAAATTGGCGGTTTTAGTTTAGCCGATTTAATGTTGAATAAAAGCATCTATAAATACTTTACGATTAATGCTGGCGTAAAAAACCTATTTGATGTAACCCGATTGAGCAATACTTCTACTGCATCTGGAGGTGCTCATAGCACTGGCGGAGGCGCTGTACCCTATAGTTACGGCCGCTCATATGTGCTTGGCGTATCTTTTAACTGGAATAAATAATTTAAAAAACACAAAATAAAAATATGAATAAACTTAACTCAATGATTGCAATTGCCGCTTTGGCAATCACTTTTACCGCTTGTAAAAAAACTACTGAAGAGCCTATTATTGTTGTTCCGCCGTCTGATGGTGCAACTTTAACCTTGAGTGGCAAAACAGCTGAATCAAACTATGCAAATATTGTTTTTGCAGATCTAAGCACTGATAAATCAACACCCGTTGATAGAAAGAGCTTTAATTTCGGTTTAACATCTGATAGCAGATTTAGAGTAGTACTAAATGCTGCCTATCAAACCACAGCGGTTAGCACTTCAAAAACAGACATTGCAGCCGTTACTATCGCTGATCCTGGAACGACGGTAAACCTGAATCATGATATTACTGATGCTTCAACAGCAACCTTAGTAGATAACTGGGATGGTGATATTAGTAAAACAGCTATTCCTGAAATTAGCGCAACTGATGCAGATAACAAAGTTTTTTTAATCAGTTTTGAAGGAAGCAAAGATAAAGACAAATGGTTCAAAGTAAGAATTACACGTAATGGCACAGGCTATAAAGTTCAATATGCAAGATTATCTGAAACCGCTATTAAAACCTTAGATGTGGCGAAGAGTTCAGACTTCAACCTTGTTTTTGTTTCATTGGAAAACAATAAAACAGTTACTGTAGAACCTAAAAAAACTGACTGGGATTTTTCTTGGAGTTACGGCACTTACAATTCAGGTTTAGGTTCCCCTTATTGGTTCCAGGATTATATTGCAACTAATAACCTTGCAGGAGTTTCTGCTGCTGAAGTTGTGGCCACAAGCACCTTAACCTACGCAACTTTTGCCGAAAGTAATATTTCAGGATTAGCCTTCCTTAATACAAGAGATGCAATTGGAAGTAAATGGAGATCAACCACAGGTACTGGTATTAAAACCGACCGCTTTTATGTAGTAAAAGATGGTGCAGGTAATATTTACAAATTAAGATTTGTTAGTATGGGTGTTGGAAGCGACGGTGGTGAACGAGGCAAGCCCGTATTTGAATACAAGCTCGTTAAAAAGGGATAGTTTTAATGCGCTCTCAATAAGAAAATATGTTTTGTTAGTTGGATAGATGCTCCCCGCGATGGGGAGCTTTATCTTTTATAGCAATTTAAATTAGAGATAGCTCTGGGGAAACCTAAAGATGTAATTCATCAAACTCGGATGCCGTAAAGAACGAGTTGCACTTGGTGACAGATCTAAGACTGTGCCATCCGATCTCATAGTGATTAACAAAAATATTAGCTAACAGTTTTTTACTGCGTAATCCGCAAATAGCTACAAAATTCGTTTTAACGCAAAAAGGTCCCGACCATAGTCGGGACCTTTTCGTTCATACTCGCGAAATATTATTTTCCAGAGTTTTTCTTGTCAGTTACTTCTGCACGGATTTCTTGTGCTAAAACTTTAAGATCTTGCATTGCTTTACGCACACGAGTACCAGCAGCTGCATTGCCAGCATTATAAAATTTTTCTACATCTGCTTCAATCGCAGCAACAGCAGCTTTAACTTTTGAGAATTTTTCCATCGCTAATTGATGTTTTTAAGGTTTAAAAAATTTATTTTTTTCAATAATACATATTTACCTTGAATTAACAACAGAAAGCAAATATTAATTTGGAAGAAGTTTTGCACATTCTAACAATCGAAAAAATGCCCTGACAGTATTATAGAAGTAATATTTGAAATTATTCACTCCTATTTTGGCTATTTAACCAAGCTGTTTAGATAACAAAATCAAATTATTAAAGGTTTCGTTTGCGCTATGTATACAACGTTCATAATCGGCCTCGGTAACACTTTCATTGAGAATGGAAACAAAACTTTTCCACTTTGCACTTAACTCTTCACCGTAAACGCCATAATAATTTAAACCATCTTCGTGGTTAGCAAAATTTGGATTGGCAAGAATATGCTTTTTAATCACATTACCGCCAAGTGTTGCTCCTTCCAGCACGTACAGTGCACCTAACACCTCTGCATTATTTTGCCCAGGTATAAATAAATCGAAATTCAGCTCAGGTAAAGTTAATGGATCAATGTTCCAGTAGGCTAAATCTTTTTCAAGTGCAGCCAATTTAAATCTGTTTTTCATATCAAGCTGCGCCGCTAAATCAGCATCGAGCATGTTTGCTAATTTATTCTCTAATTTTTGGTGAATGATATAATTGATGGTTAAGAGTTTTTTATAGTTTTCTACACTTAACGTATTGTTCATAATCTCATTAACAAACATTAATGATTCTAATGACTCATGGCCTTCTGCCGTTTGTGTCCTCAATAAATTGGCAATCATACTTGGGTTTTATCTATTATTTAAAAGGTTATTAAAAAGAAAAGATTCGAATTATCAAACTCGAATCTTTTGTGTTTTATCAAAATTAATTTAACCGTAAGTGTTGGTTAAACCAAAAATCGTGAACAGAATGGACACATTTTACTAAGTTGTCATATCCGTCGGGTTTGGTTAAATAGGCATTTGCACCAAATTCGATTGATGCTTTTACATCATCAGGATTATCAGAAGTTGAAAATAGTATTACAGGCACAGATTTCAAATATGGAATATCTCGAATAAATTTCAACAAGTCTAAACCTGATAAACCAGGCAGGTTCAAATCCAGTAAAATTAATTTTGGTTTTGTTTTGGTATTGGCAAATGCCTGCAATTTTTCCAAAGCCTCAGTTCCATCTTCTACAATACTTAGGTTTAAAGTATCTTTAACTTCCTGTACGGCACTTTGCATAAAAAATGCATAGTCCATATCATCCTCCACGTAAAATATATCTGGTGTATTCATTTATCTATTTTTAAAGGCTACATAAAATGTCGAACCTACATTCAGTTTACTTTCGAACCAAACACGTCCGTTATGTCTTTCAACAATACGCTTCACAATTGCCAGGCCTACTCCTGTTCCCTCAATATCTTTAACATTGTCCATACGCTTAAAAAGCTCAAAAACCCTGTCGTAATAACGGTTATCAATTCCCATACCGTTATCTTTAATTGCATAAATAGTTTCACCACTATCTACATGTGCTGAAACCTCAATTTTCGGCTTATCAACCATTGATGAGTATTTAACAGCATTACTAATTAAATTTGTAAATACTTGTGCAATCATGGTTTTATCACCCTTAATATCTACGAGTTGGCCTAAAACTAGTTCGGCGTTGTCTGCTTTAAAAGCCGCCCATACTTCTGCACTAATTTCTTTAAGCAATAGCTGCATGTTTACGCTATCATAAACAATTTCCAGGCGACCAACTCTTGCCAGATTCAAAATCTCCTTAATCAGGAAATTCATCTTGCCTGCACCATGTAAAATCCGGTCTAACATTTTTCGGCCACTTTCGTCAATGCTCTTGTTTTGAGCATTAACTCTGAGTGTGTACGT
>NZ_AJLG01000157.1 GCF_000258495.1 Pedobacter agri PB92 | reverse complement strand
GTGTAATAAATGTTTTTGCATTTATCCAAAAACTGCCGAAATACTTGCCTAATCCAGCCGTTACGCTGTAATAATTTAAATAACTATTTAAATATCTTACACCCATTTCTGCTTCCCAACTTTGGTTAAACGGCAAAAAATAGGAATAGGCAAATTTAAATTTTGGAAAAATTATAGCATTTGAATATGCCAAATTGATGTAAGAGTAACCAGTATGATGAGTAGGATAGGATTCGACTTCAAACTGATAACCCTTTGCATCTCTTCGATCTGCATAGTTTACCCTGGCAATTAATGATCCGCCTTTTTCTGTTCGCATGTAATATGCACTGTACAAATTCCAGGGTTTCCTACCTTGTTGGTCAAAAGCGGTGATTCCATAATTTACGCCAATTCTATTCTGCCTGGTTAAGGTATACAAATCATCATTGATCATTCTTATTTTTTCATCTTGAGGATATTTTTCAACTAAGGTTTTGGAAAGTTTATAAGCATTTTGATAATCACCCTGTTCCTGAACGACACTCAGTTTCTTTAGCTGAAGACTTTGAGGATTATCGTAATATGCAACACCCTCATCAATGTATCGAATTGCATGATTTCTTTCACCTTTAGCAATAGATAAATTGATCAGTTGATTGCGGGAAAACGTATCGGTAGGATAGTTGACTAAAATCTTTTCATAACTTTTGAAGGCGTTCAGAGAATCTTGCTGTAGGAGCTGATCTTTGGCTTTTGAATATAAGATATCTTTATACAAAACTTCGATTTTTGGATCTCTTGGTTTTAGCCTTTTGAGGTTTTCAGCAACCCTTTCGGCCTGATCATATCGCTTCATGATTCTTAATAAATCGGCTTTACTCAATGAAATTTCAGTTTTACCGTTTCGCTCCAGCGTTTCGGCATAAACCAATGCTTTTTCATAGCTCTTTTTCTGAATATTTAAATTGTAAAGCGATGCTAAACTTTCGGTATGATTAGGTTGCTGGGCTACTACCTTTTCATATTCCATTATTGCTTTTTCGATTTCATTCTGCTTCTTATAATCCCTTGCGGCAGTTAGGTGGGCATCAACATAAAGATTTTTAATGTCAGAATCATCAGGGTATTTTTGTGATAATTTTTGCCACGCCGCATCCGCAATATTATAGTCTTTTAATTCATATAACATGGATGCGTTCTTTAACTCCATTGATTTCTCTCCAGGATAATATTTTAGATACTGCCCTGCATATTTTAACGATTGAGTTAAATTTTTATCCTGATAACTTAAATTAACAAGATAATTCAGTGCATCCTTTTGATTGGGTTTTTGTTTCAAAACCATGTTCAATTCTTTTTCAGCTTCATCATTTCGGTTAGTTAAAATATAGAGCCTTCCTAAAAGTACCCTGATGTCTAAATATCGAGGGCTAATTGCTAACCCTCTCTTAGCCAATTGGATGGCTTTAGGATAGTTTTTATTGATATTCGTTTCCCTAATTGCCTGTTTCAAAAGGTCGTCTGACGATATTTTTTGGGCAAAGGAAATATTTATATTGAGGCACATTAATAACAGGAGCCCAATTTTAAAAACTTTTAAGCGGTACATATTATAATTTCCTTTGTTCATAATTTGATAATTTGTTGTTTCCATTTTTAAAGCCGCTTCTTGTCATAATTCCCCAGTGCAATTTTCTTCCGGTTAGGAAAAACCAGTTTCCGCGTATAGAAAAGAATAAAACCAAAGGATGGTAAACGAGAGGCTCAACAATCGCTGCTGCGCACAGCTTTAATACTTCTGATTTTTTCTGGTATTTCATTCCGGTGATTTCATCCCACAAAACAGAAATAATGGTAATCATCACAGAGAATGAATAAATGAAGACCAGTAAAGCAATAGCATAAGGCCAGGTAATTTGTCCGGTAATGATGATGTAGATGTAATAAATAATGCCACCAAATTCCAAAATGGGAGCAAGCCACTCGAAAAATACCCAATATGGGAAAGAAACCAAGCCAAAAATCTTGTACTTTGGATTTAGAAATACTTTTTTGTGGAACCAAAGGGTTTGTGCCAGACCTTTAGTCCAACGCGTTCTTTGCTGTGCATAAACGCTGAGTGTTGATGGGACTTCTGTCCAGCACATGGATTCTGGAATATATTTTACTTTATATTTCTTTTTATTGTCTTCCATGTAAACCCGCATACGTGTAACCAGTTCCAGATCTTCTCCAAAAGATGCATGACTGTAGCCTCCGGCTTTCAACACAATTTCCTTGTCGAACAACCCCAAACCGCCTGATACGAGCATTAGCCCATTAATTCTAGACCAAGCCATTCTGCCCATTAAAAAGGCCCTAATATATTCCAACTCCTGAAATAAAGGCAAAAACTGTTTGGGTACCTTAACTTTTTTAAGGAATCCATTTTCTACTTCGCATGAGTTGCTGATTCGTATTACCGCACCAGTTGCAATTACACGGGTTTTCTCCTCCACGAAAGGTTTCACCATCTTAAGTAAAGTATCTTTATGCAGAATGCAGTCGATATCGGTACACAAAAACAGGGGATAGGACGCCGCATTAATTCCTGCATTGGATGCATCAGCTTTGCTTTTTCCATTTTCCTTATCTATTACCATCAGTTTGGCATAAACCGGATTTGTAGACTTGTAAATTTTCTTTACTGGCTGCGTCACAATTTCCTCATGATAAGCAAAATCCACTTCAACCAACTCATATTCATCAATAAGCTGCTGCAAAGAATCATCAGTACTTCCATCATTAATTACAATGACTTCAAATTTTGGATAATTCAAGGATAATAAAGTATGTACGCCATTTCGAATAACCTCGCCTTCGTTGTACGCGGGCGCAATGACCGAAATTCCGGGTGTATATTGTGAAGCCAACAGAGAATCATAACTGATAAAGCTGTTTTTTCGGCGATATTTTAAAATTTCTATGATACTAAATATGATGAGCATGAGATACGTAAACATGACGAAAATTCCGTAGTAGAATATTCCATGTTCAAATGTAAATCTGATGCCTTCTTTAACGTACTCCATGTAGCCTGATTAACGGGTCTTCAAAATGTTTAATAATTGCTTTTTGTTCTTCATCTAAATCTTTAAGGCTGGCTAGAATTTTCTCTTTAAGCACAGCTGGATGTGACATGATTGCCGCTGCAGCACTTTTGAGAATTGTATAATGATCAGCTTTCAAAAACTTATCTTTTAAAAAATGAAGAGCGCTACCACTTGCGATTTCTCCGAGGGCCAATAAAATCTGAGTTTTATTTGGGTTGCGTTCGGTAGGATAAATGGAAATTAGTTTTTGTTCAGCATCTTCCGCATCGAGAACACCTAAAGCGCAGATGGCTTCGCTTCGTAATTGCTCATTCTTGTTAGATAACAGCCTAATTAAGTCAGGAATAGCTTCAAATTGTTTGTAGTGAAGAAGCAGTTTGATGCTTAAAATAACTATAGTCTTGTTTTCACTCGAGAGAAAATCAGCAAAATTAGGAACCACCGCATGTTCGGATTTTGTGATGGCGTCGAAGAGTAAAATCTGATGCCAGTTGCTCAGTTCTTCTTCTTCATTTTTAAGAAAATTAAACGAAGAATTGGTTTGAAGTTTTAATAATGCAGCATAGGCTTCAACCCGAACATCTAAATTTTTGTTTACTAATAACGGCTGAATAGTATCAGCAGAATTGTAATCATTAATATCCTGTAATTCTTTAAGACCCTGGGCTTTTGTAAACCAAAAAACACTTTTTAACTTGCTTAATGTGATCTCATTAAGCTTTAAATTAAAATAGGTAGCGGTGATAAGCCGGGTAATGTTACCCGTTAAATTATGCTTAAAATAAATAAGTAGTCGTACCAAAACATTTTGGAATATGACGCTTCTGTTTTTAAATTCATTGAGTTTTTTTACAGTTTCCTGGAGCTCATTTTCTGGCATCTCTTCAATCGAATCGTACATAAGCAAGTGATCATTTAGTTCTTCCAAAATCTGGTTTTCAGCTTCATATGTTTTACGCTGGTCACTTTGCCTCTTAGTTCGATTGTAAATAATATAAGTTAGCGTAAGAAAAATGGCAATAACAGCCAGTATACTTACAATAACAGCTATTTGAATTAGTAGCGGGTAATTGAAGAGGTTTATCTTCAGAATACTTAAACATAGCTTACCCGACAGATCAAAATTGTTCTGCATAAAAGATGATATTTAATAAGGGTTTAAGCTGCTGTTTTATTAAGCTGGATGAGTTGCTTGATTTTAGCCAATACAACATTAATTGAAAACGGTTTGATAATGTAATCTTGAGCGCCAATGGCGAGTACGTCAACAATTACATCATCAGCAGTTAAAGAAGAGAGTACCACAACAGGGGTTTCGTGATTGTATTCTGATTTTTTAATGTTCATAATTAATTCTACACCTGCTACATAAGGCAACATAAGGTCAGTAAGAATTAAATCATACTTGTTTTTTTTGATTTTTTCTACGGCTTGCATTCCATCAAAGGCGACATCAACATCCATGTTTTCTTTAGATAATCTAGATTCTAGGAATTTGTTGATCAGGATTTCGCTATCAACGATTAAAACTCTGTCTCTCATATAAATTTAATTTTAGGTAAATGTTTTGAGATCGATAAATAAGATAGACAACTAAAACGTTTTTTCAAAAGCTATGCCCAAAAAACTAAAGAATGGAACTTTGTAGGTTTAAGAAGTCAATTTGGGCAATTTAAGTAATTGAAAATTAGTTTTTTATGTTAGTAGGTTTAAACTGTTGATGTTATAAATACGAAACAGCGCAAGATTCAAAACTGTATAAAATTTAAAACCATCTATCAAATGTCTGTGCGTGCCAATCTTTATAATTATTCTAAATAGCTATGTTAAATAGGATTTTTTTTTGCAGTATTTAAATCGTTTAGATCACGAACAACTATTTAATATTGAGATAAGATATTTTGGGTATAATCCTGAAATTTTCTTATATTGATACTTCTAACCAAATATATTATTGTTTATTTTCTATGAAAGTAGATTATATCGCTTTATCTGTACCGGTGTTTTTTATTCTGATCGGGATAGAACTTGCATACAATTTTTATAAAAAGTTTAACTATTACAGATTAAACGATAGCATCTCTAATTTAAGCCAGGGTATAGGACAGCAGCTGACTGGCATTTTTATGAAGACAGTTTTGTTTTTTGGCTATAAATACATTTTCGAACACTGGCGAATATTCGAGATGCCAAAGTCGGTTTGGGTGTGGATTCTTCTTTTTATCGGTGTAGATTTTTTTTATTATTGGTTCCACCGGATGAGTCATCAGGTGAATGCACTTTGGGCAGCACACATTGTACACCATCAATCAGAAGAATATAATTTAACAGTTGCTTTACGCCAAAGCTGGTTTCAGGGCTGGTTTAGTTGGGTTTTTTATTTGCCGTTGGCATTTGTTGGCTTTGATCCAATTATGTTTTTAACTTTAAGTTCTTTTAATACACTATACCAATTCTGGATTCATACCCGGGCCATTAAATCGCTTGGGTTTTTAGAGTACATTCTTAACACACCTTCACATCACCGCGTTCATCATGGCTCAAATCCCAAATACATTGATAAAAACCATGCCGGTACATTGATCATTTGGGATCGGTTTTTTGGAACCTTTCAAAAAGAAGAAGAGGAGGTTTATTACGGTATCACTAAACCCCTGGCAAGCTGGAATCCTGTTTGGGCAAATTTGCATTACTGGGATGATTTGATTAAAACTGCTAAGAGATCGCCTAAAATCACCGATAAGATTAAGGTTTTTATGAAACCTCCAGGCTGGTTTCCTCAGCATTTGGGCGGGTTCCAACATGCACCGGAAATTGATGAGCAGAATTATAGAAAATACAATCCTGAATATCAATCAAAATTGACTAGATATGTTTTGGTACAATTTATAATTGCATTGGCCGCTGGTTCCATCATATTATTTTCATACACAAAAATGGAGCGCTTATCAGTTATTTCAGGGGCCGCTTTCACATTGTGTACGCTAACTGCATGCGGTGCTCTTTTAGATCAAAAATCATGGCTTGTTAAGTTCGAATATTCTAGATTATTACTTAGTTTCCTGTTAATTATAATGCTAAAACTTCCGGTCGGCTATCAAGTTATATTTGCGGGCATGCAGTTAATATCCGTAATTTGGTTCTTCAATTTGAAAAAGGACAACACACAACACAATGAAAACTAAATTATTCTCATTTATTTTTGCCGTCGTTTTTATTATTCAACTTTATGCCGAAACCGATGGTAACATTCAATTGCGTAATTTTTCTAAGCCACTCATCGCGATTACGCTTTTAGCCTGGCTTTATTTTAGCACCAATCTAAAGGGAAGATTTCATAAACGCATCTTTACAGGTTTATCATTTGCGCTTGCCGGAGATGTTTTTTTGATGTTACATACCAATAATAATAGTTTTTTTACTTTCGGATTGATTGCATTTTTACTCTGCCATATCTTTTACATAAGAGCATTTATTTTGGATCACAAATCGAATCCTGGACTTAAAAACAGTTTTTTTCTATGGGTTGTTGGGGCTTTGATTATATTTTGCGTTGGTTTATTCTTCTATCTCCAGCCGTTTTTAGGAAGCATGCAATTCGCGGTATTACTTTACGCTATAATCATCACATTTATGGCGATAATGGCTGTTAACCGATATGGTAAAGTTAATATTTTTAGCTACAAACTGATTTTATATGGTGCGCTATTTTTTCTGTTATCAGACAGTGCATTGGCCATAAATAAATTTGCACAACCCATCCCGCAAAGCGGTGTATTAATTATGGCCTCCTATATGATCGCCCAGTTTCTAATCGTTTATGGAACAGTAGAACGGAAATTATTGGTAACCAGAACGGAGATTTAAACGCTTCAAAGTTTTTTGGAAAGCAATGTTCTGCGGTAATCGGTTGTGATAGTCCTGCTATCGTTGCAATCTTTTAAAAAACATCTATTCTGCTGGGGTACGAAGCATCTGTTTAATAGCATACAGATGACAGGAACCGCTAAGCTTTTGCTGTTTAAAAGTATTTCCACTTTATCAGGTTTATTAAGCTCAGGATATCGCAAGAAATTTAATACGATATCGGTCATCAGTAAAAAATTAAACAGCTGTGAAGTGCGACGGCGTAGCAAATTCGCATTTATTGCATCGGTTTCAATAAGGTAAAACAACAATTTCATTAATTTCTCTTCTGCTCTTTGTCCATTACAGTAAAAACCTGTACTAATCTTTCGCCGTTTTCATCTACCAATGTTAAAGTATGCTTTCCAGGCATCGGGCTGATCGCGAACTGATGATAATTGGTAGTTGTTGCAATGTATTCGTTATCAATGTGCCAGTATATTTTAGCATTTTGATTGCGATGTGCTGCATTTAAAACTACTTTTCCTCTTGTTCCATCCAACTCTAATGGGATATAAACCACAGCGGCGTTTTTAGGGTATATCAATTCCATCACATTATTACCGCCAGAGGTTTCACAACCTGGCATAAACGGAGGCAGACTCCTGTAGTCACTGTTTTTAATTTTATAATAATATTCCATTGCCGGGGGCAAAATAAACCAATTCCTGTGTTGCATGTTGGTCACGCTTTCACACTGATCAGTAACCCTGTAAGTTCCGGTTTTATCCAAATGAATCAATTTATGATAGGGACAAACCGCGGTTTTTTCCCCTGCAGTTGGTACCATTTCATCGATAATCACCGGACAGTTTTCGCCTGCTTTATAGCCACTTTGTTTACAAACTTTCAGTTTTCTAAGTTTCGTTATCGGAGTTTCGAACCATTTTCCATTAGGTAACAGCTTAAAGATATCGAACAAAACGGGAGCAGCCGCCTCGATACCAACGAGTCCCGGACGACCTTCGCCATCGGCATTACCAACCCAAACACAAACCACATAATTCGGAGTTAATCCAATCGCCCAGGCATCGCGAAAGCCGAAACTTGTTCCTGTTTTCCAGGCCACCCGCTGCGACGAGGAAAACTGTTCCCATAAACCTTCATCGCCGGGCCGCATCACTTCTTCCATTGCATTAAATGTCGCCCAGATTGAACCATGATCTAAAAACGAATTCATTTGATAGTCTTTTTCTTCTTTTTTTTCAGAAGTAAAATAGGAGGCTGGCCTGTAATCTTCAGGGTTGTATAAGCCTTTATAGGTATTAAAATGGTTCAGTGTACGAACCATACCCATATAAGTATTCGCCAAATCCCACATAGTTACTTCGCTGCCACCCAAAATTAATGATAATCCGTAGTGATCTGCAGGCTGGTTTAATGTGCCAATGCCTTATTTTTTTTAGTTTATCATAAAACCGCTCATATTTATACTGTTGCAACATTTTTACTGCCGGAATATTTAATGAGCGACTTAAAGCCTTGTCTGCCGAAATAGCGCCATCATAGCCCAAATCGTAATTTTGAGGAGAATATCCTGCAATCTGAGTCGGAATATCTGGCACTAATGTATGAGGTAAAACAAAACCATCATTAAGCATACTGGCATACAACAATGGCTTAAGCGTACTTCCCGGACTTCTCGGAGCCTTAATCATATCTACATGGCTCTGTAAATCAGTGATTTCTGGTTGATATATATTTCCGACATAACTTACAACCGAGCCGTTTTTAGCATTCAAAACCAAAGCAGAAATATTGTTAATGTCATTTGCTCTGTAGCGGTTATTGAATCGCTTTAAAATGGAATTAATTTTAATCTGTAAATCTTCATTTAAAGTTGATTTTATTCTGGTTGAATTGATTTCCAGACTTGCTCTTTCGGCTTTAAAACGGTTAAGCAGATGTGGTGCATTTTGCGGCAACGGAAGCGGTTTACCAGGAACAGGTTCAAGTTTAGAAAGATTGGCGGTTGATTGGTCGATATAACCAAGCTTCGCCAATTTATCCAACAAATCATTCCTTTTCTTAATTAAACGTGTAGCGTTTTTGCCAGGGTGAACCAGTGAGGGACTATTTGGAAGAACAGCTAAAGTTGCCATTTCTCCCCATGAAAGCGTATTGGCATCGCGGCCATAGTAGCGCCAGCTTGCAGCCTCTAAGCCTACCACGTTACTACCGAAGGGAGCATTGGCTGCATACAAGCCCAAGATTTCCGCTTTCGAATATTTAACTTCCAATCGCAAGGCCAGCAGCATTTCTAGTAACTTTTGCCATATAGTTCGATCTTGCTTTCTAGATAAACGAATGACTTGCATGGTTAACGTACTGCCACCGCTAACAACACTTTTTGCTTTTAAATTTTGCCGCATCGCTCTACTCATCGCCAGAAAATCAATCCCGAAATGATGATAGTAGCGTTTATCCTCAAACGCAATGATGCAATCTTTAAATTTTACCGGAACGCTGTCAGCTACCGGGAAGCGCCATTGACCATCGCTTGCTATAGCTGCACTTAATAGATTTCCATTACTGGCTTCGACTACGAAAGATGTTGGGGATTTAAAGAGCTTTGATGGGAGTAGAAACAGAAACACCAGAAGCAATGCAACGCAGCAAATATCAAAAATAGGGAATGCTTTTGGTGTATTGTTCATCGATGATTATTTCTTTCCTATGTTGATATACTCAAGAATCATTATAAGATTGCTTCGTACCTCGCCGTGATGTCTATAACGGTCGTCATTTGCGAGGTAAGAAACAATCTTTATAATTCTCTGTATTAATGATTTTTATCGATTTTAATTAATGTAAAAACTATATCCTATCTCACCACCTGAACCCACTTACCACCCTGTGTTGCAGAAATATCATTGTTATACATCGCTTCGCATTGAACAGCTGATAAATAATATCGGCCCGTATAAGAAGCGTTCAATAATACTTTATAAACCAGGCTTTCATTTTCCCTGATATTAAAGTATGTGAATACCCTATCATCTCTGATGTCTTGATAAGTGAATGGTGATGATGCTAGAATGCTTTGATTATCATTTACCCTTGTATTGATAATTTCCCAGCCGGATGGGAAGATTTGTGTCAATGCCATTTGCTCATAATAACCCATTCTTCCCGGATTTTTTACCGTTACTTCAGCATAAAAATCAGTTCCTTGTTTTAAGGTTGTTGGATCTAGAATTGTGCCGTTTAAGCGCTTGTAGGTAACATTCATATCTAAAACATCTGGTCTGTTTGGCAAGAAGTTATTTTGACCTGCCACTGGCTGTCCTTCCAAAACCAAACGGACAAATAGTACATTGTTTCCGTTATTGGTAACGGATGCCGTGTTGCCTTTAAAGTTTACAGCTGTGCTATTTAGATATTGATTTGAATTCACCGGCGCTGATTTTCCATCCAGCACATACTGGTATTGCAATTTATTTGATGACTGATTCGAACCACAAAACTTCCCGATGGCTAATAAACTGTAAGCTGTTGTCTGTGTACTATACCAGGTATCTTCACCAAGTTTTGCTGCCAAAGGCTGCAATAAACTAGCGGCTTTAGCTTTTTGGCCAAGCAGGGTAAGGGTTTCTAGAATCATTGCCCCATCACGAACATCTGATCCATAGGTTCCGCCAAGCTGTTTATAAGGTTGAATGGATGTATCCAGTCCGCTAATCATATTTTGCGCAACGCTGTTTTGTCCTGCCAGTTTATAAGCCGCTGCCAAACGCCATTTTGCCGCCACAGAAAGATATTCAAAGGCTTTCAGGCGGTTCATGGCTGCCATTTCCGGTTTTTTGGCCAAGGCAAGCATGTATAAACGGTAAGCTTGAGATAGATCTCCGCCATAAAAATTATTGCTATTTGGCGCCCAGTTTGCCGCCTTTGTTTTTTGGTAACGCAACAATTCATCTAATAATCCCACAGGTAAGGTGTATCCTGCATTTTGTGCTTCCACCAGGAAATGACCTGCATAATTACTTCCCCATTCATCAGAACTGCCTTCACCTGGCCAATACGATAGTCCACCATCCGTAGTCTGGAAGCCTTTCAAACGTGTAATTCCAGCCTTGATATTTGATTCGGCTTTCGTTTTTGTTGCTCAGTTAACGGACTCAATCTATCAAGAAACAATTGCGGGAAAACGCCTGAAGTAGTTTGCTCCACACATCCGTGAGGATATTGAATTAAATAACTCAATCGTTTACCCAGGTTAATTGCAGGAATTGAAGAAACCTCGAGCGACCCACTATTTGTACCGGCCATGCCAATAGGCTGGTAATTCACCGACCACTTGGTATGTGGTTGCACCGTTGCAGAAACTACATTAGTAATATAAGGATTTGGATTTCGAATATCCATTTCCACATCGTAATCTGTTCTTTCACCGCCACTTTGTGCAATTACTTTCACTTTGGCAATGCCAACTTTGTCAGGTGCTTTCACTTCAAAGTAAGCCATTTGCTCTCCGGTTTTTTGATAGTAAAGCTGCTGTTTATTGGTTCCTTGTAAGATTAAATTATTGGCCTGGAGCTGAACCGAAACATTTTTAAGGTTATTTTCCGTTGCAAAAACCGTAACAGGTAAAGTAAAAGTTTCTCCAGGACCAATTACCCTCGGCAGTGTTGCCAAAACCATTAAAGGTTTTTTAACCTGAACTGATTTTTCGGCAAAGCCATAAGCAGCATCTTGTCCGGCAACCACCATGGCCCGAACAGCGCCAATATATTAGTGTGTACGT
>NZ_AJLG01000156.1 GCF_000258495.1 Pedobacter agri PB92 | reverse complement strand
TATGCAATTATGCATAATTTGAATAACTTTGTAAATCAGCATTCAACGCTATGCACCAAGACATTATCATCGGGCGGGTATTCTCCCAAAACAATCCAGAGCAGGCAAGAGATATTGTCACTCAATTTCGTCGTACCTTAACTTCTCCTAAATACGTGGAGCAAATCTACAACCAGGTGCAGGAAGGTTTTGCAGATGAGTCTGAAGAAAATAGAAAGTTAATTTTCATTGCTACTTGCTACCAATTATTCCAACCCTTGAGTTACCTGAGAAAAAAAGAAGATGGTAAAGCTTCCGGTAAATTGCCAGTGGGGGTGAGGGATGAAATGCAAAGAGTTTTGCAAGTTAACAATCCAGAGACGATAAATGCATTGAAAGTGTACGTTGAGGCTCCTATGCTACCAAATTCCAACGGTGTGGTTCGCCCATTCAAGCAAAAAGTAATGAGCATTGTTGAGCGTTTCAAATGCTTTTCTATTCATGCTGATGATACACAGTTTAAACTTTCGTTGTAATGGCAGCCACTAAAGGAAACCAATTTTGGAAACAACGCAGCAAGCATGGAAGGGATAAGCTTTTCAAATCTCCTACTATGCTTTGGAATGCCGCGTGCGAATATTTCTCTTGGTGTGATGAAAATCCTTGGATGAAAGTTGAGCAGCTTAAAAAGCCAATGGTTGTTGAAGATAACGAAGGCAACGAAGTTGTTGAATCAATGGTGCATCTTCCAACTGCAAGACCATACTCGATTAGCGGTCTATGCTTGTATCTTAACTGCAATAGCGCATTCTTTAGGCAATTCAAAAAGTCACTTAAAAAGGCTGACAAAGATTTTTCTACAGTCATTTCGCGTATAGAAGACACAATTGCCACTCAACAATTTGAGGGGGCTACAGTTGGCGCTTACAATGCCAATATCATCTCCAGAACACTTGGCTTAGCTGACAACCAGAATGTGAAACATGATGGCATTCCTGAAACGCCAGCGGCAAAACAGGTAATGATCTTTAACGGACAAAAGGTTGAGTTTTAGTTTTGAATCGGATGAAGATATCCTCCCGGAGGAAATTGTTTTATTTCAATCATTTCCCAAGCAGGATGAGTTCATTACAGCTGTAACGGGCGGTCAGTTTTCTTTTGTTCTTTATGGTGGTGCAATTCGTGGCGGCAAAACATTTGTTCTGTTGGCTATATTCTGTCTGCTATGCAAAGTTTTCCCTGGATCAAGATGGGCTGTTGTTCGTAAAAACCTACCAACTATAAAGAAAAACCTTTATCCTTCCTGGAATAAAATTAAGCCTGATACTTTCATTGAAAAAATGAACAACGAAACTCATACAGTCACCATGAAAAATGGCAGCCAGATAATCTTCTTTCCTGAAAACTATGCTCAGGATAAAGAACTGGATCGATGGAAAGGACTTGAAGTAAATGGTTTTGGATTTGAGGAAATAAACGAATGCCAACAGGTGAGTTTATTCAAAGCTTTTGAGCGTGCCGGTTCATACGTCATACCAAAGCTAATCGTTCAGCCAAAGCCAATAGTTATGGCTACATGTAATCCTACTCAGGGATGGGTTAAGGAAAGCGTCTATACTCCATGGAAAAAAGGAACTTTGAAACCAACATGGCATTACATTCAGTCCAGAATTCATGATAATTTACCGCTTTTGCAAGCTCAACCGCATTACCTTCCATCTTTAAGGGAAAACTTAAACCATTACGAATATGAGGTTTATGTTGAGGGAAACTGGGATGTGCAATTGAAAACGGGTGGTGAGTTTCTAAGAAAATTCGAATTGAGTGATCATGTTAGACCGCTTGATGTTGATCCTTCAAAAATGCTCCATGTATCGATCGATAATAACGTTTACCCATACATTGCTGTTTCAGTCTGGCAGCTAATTAAAAATGGCGATGGGTGGATCATTCGCCAGGTTCATGAGTTGCCAGCTGAAGATCCAATAAATACTGCAACAAAGGCAGGTAAGAACGTTGGTGAATGGCTTAAATCCATTGATTACACTCAAAGGGTTATGATATACGGTGATAAATCAACTAAAGCAAGAAATACGATCTCAGATGATAAAAAAAGCTTTTTTCAATTATTCACCGAAGGTATGAGCAATGAGGGTTTTAAATTTGATGATAAGATGCTTAGCAGCGCTCCTGTAGTATCGACCATTGCCGATTTCGTTAATGCGATATTCGCCGGAGAAATATCGGGTCTATCTTTTGAGATTGCTGAACATTGCCGAAAAAGTATAAACGATTACATTGAAACTAAAACTGACAAAGATGGATCCATGTTGAAGGTTAGGACCAAGCATGCATCCATCGAAGGTTTATCATACGAAAAAAATGGCCACTTAACCGATACTCTCAAAGATTTTATAGTGTCAGCATTTCATACCGAATACCTTGCCTTCATCAACAAGAAAAAAGGATTGGGAGTTAGGGCGCTTAGTATGTAGGGTTTATTTTGCAATGCATTTATCACGAACGGTAGCCAAAAAATCTACTGTTACTTTATTCAGCTTTACATTAGGCTTGCAACGGTCGCAAATATTGCTATCCACTAGTAGGTCCCTATTTCTCGATGATGAATAAATTTTCGGTTTGTGTCCAGAATTGTAATAGTCCGACTTGACGAAAAACGGGTAAGCACGACTATCACTGGAACATATTAATTTGCAACCAGATAGTGCTAGCAAGCTAACAATGTGTTGATCATCAAAATCCCTGTGTTGCTCTGTTTCTTCAATTATTTTGTCTCTTAATTCATCTACTTTATCCGAAGGTATGCGGAGAACTTTACCTCTTCGACTTAATTCACCTAGAAATGGTAAAAACCATTTATTCAGGATAATTTCTTGTTCAAAAGTAGATCCCCCAATAACCAACTTCCCTGATCCTCTAATGATCCAATTAAAAACTGGTTCAAACTGATCATGATCAGTGTTTTTAGGGTTAAAAACTCTTACGAGGTTATTCGTATCAACAACTATACACATTATATTCCTAGGAGTTTAATACTTTCGTTAATAAAAAAGTCTCTAAAAGATGTATCATTAGAACTGTTGAAATAAGCTCCTGTAGAATCGATTGGAATAACCTCCACTGTGTTTTTGTTATCTGTTCTTTTGAAGAACAACACCTGAGTTTCAAATTTTACATCTTTTTGTTCACTCAAGCAAAATCTGAATCGGTCTAGAGTGAAATCAGAATGTGTTTCGACAAAAAATGTTTTATCTGTTTCGTTCGCAGAGTTGAATAATAGTTCTCCGAATTCAGCTTGTGCCCTCGGATGCAGATGAACCTCTGGTTGTTGTATTGCAAGCCAAGTGTTTTTTTCATCGAATACTTCTAAAAGTAGAGGTAAAACTTGAGAAACGCCGTATCCAACGCTAGATATCGCATAAGCTTTACCTTCCAAAATAACCTGTATCTCGAAAGGGGCAAATTTTTCGCTACCAAATTTTTTAACACGTATTTCATCATATAAGTGACTATTAGCGCCAAATTTATCTATGAAATGCTTAAATTTTTGCAAAGTTTTTTTGTTTGTTCCAAGAAGTATATCTCTTAAGACTTGTGGAGCATGTGAGCCATCAATACTGTCTTTCGTCTCCATATGTTCATATATCCTTTTTGGCTCGGCTCGTATAGGTGCAATCCACTTCAATGGAGGCAACATCGAGTCCATTATGTAAATGAAATCATCATATCCATTGTAATTCTGGTCGTTTGACTTTCTTTTTGTCTTAATTTTTTTTGAAATTTCGTAGAATATAGACATAAAAACAAATCTTGTGTATGAAGATCGGTAATGATGTTGATCTTCAGTTTTTGAAAAACGCTTCCTATTCGACAGTGTTGAAGGGTTTGTGCACCAAGTATAGAAATCAGAAGTATAGTTGTTTGGCGTTTCTGATTCCGAACTAGCCTCGTCGATTTCCTTATACACGTATTGGTATACTGAATCTTTATAAATTATAAGTGACTCATAAGTTCGGTTCCTAACCCTTAACTCCGATAGTTTGATTTTCTCATCTATCTCTTTGAACAAAAATTTTATGAAGTATAAATTTTTGTTGTCATTTTCATTTTCTGAAGATAACATTCTGAAGCTTTCATTCGCATTCATCATCATGCCTATTTCAAAAAACTTTCCACTAGAATCTGTCTTATTCACGATATCATCAAATCTACCGAGATCGACAACGGATGATGAAAAATCTAGACTATACCTAAATTCTTCCCCAGATATAACTTTTAATAACTTAAGGATAGATGTTTTCCCGGAACTATTTTCGCCAACTAGAAAGTTTACCTTATTTAATGGTATTATAGTTTCTTGAAAACCTCTAAAATTATTTACGTATAATATCCTCATGACATATTTTTTTGAATCGCCAATAATAAAGAAAATAGATTTTAATTTACTAATCATTATTAGTAAATTAAAATATCCATTACGATATTTTCTGTAAGGTATTTTTGCTATAATGGAATTACAGGAAATCACCGACTTATTATCAGAGCCAAAGAAACTTGTTGAAGCGATTACAGCATTAGCGCCAGAGATACCGGAAGATGCGTTGAACCTGGAGCCTGAGTTGCATAAGGTCGTAACCGATAAACAGTATCGTGCTGATAGGAAAGTTGATGTTCCAACCGGAGAAAAGGACGAAAGGGGAGAGGAAAAGTACCGAACCGAAACAAAGCCGGTTCACCGCATTCCATCGGCTACACAAAAGCTTATCATTGATTGGTCAGTTGATCTTGCGCTTTCTGCAGGTGTTGGCATTGATTGCACTCCAAGAAAAGGAAATGCAACTGATCCAATTATGCGGGCCATGGTTGAGAAAACATTGGAGGATAATAAGTTTGATTATCTGGCCATGGAGATCGAGCGATTAAAACAGCGCTATCTTACTGTAATGGTGGTTTGGTTTAGTGAGGAAGCTGAGGAAGGTTATTGGGATGATATTATTCCAGGGGGATCGAGTAAATTCCGTATGCGGTGCACAATTATGTCGCCTGAAGATGGCGATACGATTATCCCTTTACGAAACCAGTATAAGGATATGATCGGTGCCGCTCGTAAGTACAAAGTTAAAGTAGGTGATAAGGACGTTGAAAAGATGGACCTTTATCTTTCTGATAAATATTTAACGTTCGTTCAAAACGATACAGGTTGGGTTGTTGAAAAGACAACTACAATTCCATACGGCAAAGCTAATTTTATCTTGGATGAGCAAAAGCGAACTGAATGGGCTGATGTAGATGCTAAGATAGAACGACTGGAGGAGATTGATAGTGATAGCGCTGATGAGAATCAAATAAGTGCCTTTCCTATCCTTGCCGCTTATGGTGAGATAACAGCGGCTCAAGGTGGTGGAGCGAACACCCGTAAAACAATGAAGCTTGAAAACGGGGCTAAATTAGAGTACGTTGAAGCTAAAGGTGGGCAGGAAAGTGTTGTTAATGAGCGTAAGAATTTACGTACCGATGTATTCATTGAAACTGCTACACCAGACTTAAAGTTTGAAGAGATTTCTGGTGATCTTCCAGGTGTTACAATTGAAATGATGTTGCTACCAAGCACCAACAAAGCAAAGCGTAAGCATAAAGGGAGCATTGGTATTTTTCACCAGCGCAACTTGAATTTCCTGAAGTCTGCTATGGCTCAGATCAATGTAGCCGTTAAGCCATCGGTTAGTCTGGTGATGAAACCAAAGTTCACCATTGAACTACCCAAAAACAAAAGTGAGATTTACGCCAATGTTGTATCACTTTATGGCGCCGGTTTAGTTAGTATGAAAACAGCCATTGAAATGATTGGTACCGTGACAGATGTAGAAGCAGAGATGTTGGCTATTGAAGCTGAAGTGGCGGCGAGGTCAGCTGATAGGGATACAACCGGTCTCATTACTTCTTAGGTACGGGAGGTGTGACTTTTATAGTATCTACCTTCTTTACCTGCTCTTTTAAAATAGGTAATAAAAGTTGTACATAGCTTTTGATTTCTTCGCGATCATTGAATCTTTCTTGCTTCTTATTAGCTTCAGCTTGAATATATACTCCCCACGCTGCTATGCATACTACTACAATTGCATTTAATGTGCCTGCTACAGTTTTAACTATTGTCCATATTCTTTCACGCCTCTCTCCAGCTTGGACTTTTGAATATCCTCCATATTTCAGAAATGATTTTCCTTTAGCTGTGATAGTAGCTAACCTTAATCCAATAGGTCCGGTAGCGGCGTTTGTTGCATCTTGAACTCTAATATACCCAGAGTGGCCAAGTTCATCAATCAAATACACCGTATCTTCATAATCAAGATTTAGTTGATTAGATAGTTCAGTTGAATCAGCATAATTGCCTTTTCTTTGAAGGCCGTTAATAAGGTGGTTAAGTATAAGGTCTTTTGATTTATGTTCATTCAGCATGAGAGTCGTTTAAGTTTCCACTAATATGCGAAAGCTAATGATCGAATCAAAGCTAAACCACAAGTTGTTGAATAATTTTATTTCCCAATTATTTTGATATTTTTGGGCGAAAATTTAGTAACGCTCTAATATGAAAAAATATTTTTACTTATTGATGGTAACTGCGGCCTTGACAAGTTGCAAGAAAAAGACTCCAACGCCTGAACCAGCACCACAACCTGTGCCTGCGGAGGTGTTCGAATTAAACAAATCGACTGGCATTCCTGCCAGCAAATTCTCAGTTCATTTTAGAGAAGATTTTGTTGACAATCGAAACGCCTGGACGTTGCAGGCTCCTAGTCCAAACTATAGCCATACCGTGGCAATTACTGATGGTTTTTACACCTTCAGCAATCCTGTTGTCAATACAATCAACGGAACTACAGACAAAATAAGCTTTGATCAAACCAAAGATTGGGAAATTGAAACGAAGGTTAACAATGAAAGTAAATCTTTTGCATTTTGGTGGAATTCTGCACCAGGAAGACAAAGCAGTCGTATTTTGTTTGGAACCAACCGAATGGATTTAGTTGATGCCAACAATGAATTTAACGGTGGATATATTGTATTGGGTAAAAACGTGGAAATTTTAACTCAAAACACGTTGAAAATCCGTAGAGTAAAAGACCGTTATTACATTTTCCTGAATGGCAATTTAGTTTATGAAGGACAATATATCTTTCATAGGGGGCAAAACATAGGATACTATTCTTTCGAGAAAGGTAAAATGCAAGTAGATTACCTTCAAATCAGTTACATCAATCTCTAAATTAAGCTTAAAATGAGAAAGTACATATATGTGGTGATGATAGCCACCAGTATGATCAGTTGTAAAAAACCTAAGAATGAACCTGTAGTACCAACTCCACCTGTAATTGCGCAATACGACAAGGGTGACGGAATCCCAGCCGATCAATTCACGGTAGCTTTTAAAGAAGATTTTAATGACAACACAAACAAATGGCTAGTGCAGGGCCGAAGACCGAGTTATGTTGATCAACAGGAAATATCTGGCGGCAAATACAAACTTACTTCAGATTATGGTAGCTCATATGGGTGGACCACTTCGATAAATTTTGACCATACCAAAAATTATGAGATTGAATTTAAATATCTTTCAGTAAATAGAAGGATTCAGTTCAACTGGGGTGCCAAAGATGGATCAGGGTTCGGAAGTTTCCATGCCATGAGTTTAGAAGATAATAAATTTCTCTATTATCATGGAGTCACTTTCATTAGAGAAATGGCAACAAAATCACCAATTGATATTCCAATGGAGGGCGTTGTTAAGATCAGAAAATACAACAACAAAGTCTATTTCTTTTTGAATAACACGTTACTTTCGTCATGCGAGTATGTTGTAAACTACGGTCCGGGCTTTGCTTTTTATAACCGCCAAGCTGGTATAACTGAATATGACTACTTGTACGTGCATTACATAAAATAAAACGAATGTATTTCAAGATTGAAGCTGCCCAACGGGTGGCTTTTTTTTATGCATGTTATCTGGGCATCCAATCCAAAAGAATTAAGACGGTTTAACAATTAGTAGTTAAGAAATAATTTTTAAAATAACTTATGCAAAATTGCATAATATGAATATTATTTATATCTTAGCATAAGCAAAGGGAAAAACACCGATGCTAAACGTTATTTGAAGTCATTCTACTAATCCGCCACGATCTGAAACAAGTCGTGGCTTTGGCGTTGCAGAGGTAGGGGTCTAACCTTATCCAGTGGTGGATACTTGCAGCAGAGTTTTAATAAATAACACAAATAGAAATTAGACGGTTCTAGCTACCTAAAGGCAATAACCTGAAAACCCAACGCTTTAGATAGGCTTGGGTTTAGGGCGTTGAGGGCGTTAATTTAGATACCGTGGTTGATTGTGAGAGGTCGCCACGGTTGTTTTTAACTACCGGCCAACCATATACTTTATCAGTCTATAGAAGCCGTAAACGAGTAACAAGAAAACGACTAACATTATGATTTCAGGTGTGCCAATGAATAATAGGTGCATGGTTATGTGGTTTAGTTGAACTAAGATATAAAAATATTTATTGTGGGGTGGAGCAGTTGGTAGCTCGTTGGGCTCATAACCCAAAGGTCGGCAGTTCGAGTCTGTCCCCCGCTACAATGCGCAAGCAGAACCGTTTCAAGACCACGGGTTGAGAGTGCACGACTGACTTAAAATTGTGACAAGCGGGAAAGACCGCTACATGGGGCACGGCGTGGTAACCAGACCAGCGCATAGCATCGAAAGCGGGTGCTCCACCAGGACTAGACGAGTACATTTAGAAACGAGCAGCTGAGAGATGTGAGGGTGCCAATAGTCCGCACCATAACAAGACCAACCCCACTTGGGTATCCTGATCGGGGTTGGCAAGACATAGATGCAAATGGGGCTATAAGCCTACAGCGGTAATAAGCTAGAATAAAAGCCGTGGAGTATTCAGAATGATGGCGGTAATACGTAGCCCCATTTGCAAAGACACTTACACATTCACTCGAAAAGGTGATGCCATGAAAGGAAAGCAGCCATAGTGGCGGCCTGCGTGTGTTCACACTCGCCCAGTTGGGCAGGTTAGTTTGAGGTTTAGGTTAGTCAAGATACACTACGTGTGACTTGGCGCAGTAGCAGGATTGGTTCTCCTGCTACTTGTTTTTTTACCACATTTTAAAACGTTTACAAAATGATTTACTTAGGAAAAGTCCTGCAACTATCGTTAATGCCGATATCTGAAATTAGATTTTTTCAGTGGAGAAATGAATTTTGGAAGAAACTTAAACATCATGAGAATGACTATTTGATTTCATCGTATGGTAGACTTATTAGAACGAAGCGAAACGGAAAAAGAAGGCTGATTAGCGATAAAAAGAACAAAGATGGTTATTGTATAGGCATCATTAGAGTTTACGTTGAGGGTGTTAAGAAAAGTATAATTAAAAGCAGAAACATTCATCGTTTAGTAGCGACAACTTTCATTTGTGATGGCGAAGAAAAAACACACGCAGAAAGTAAGTCATACATAAATCACAGAGATCTTAATCCATCAAATAATCACTATACAAATTTAGAATGGGTAAACCTTCGCGAGAATAAAACTCATAGCGTTCGGACCACAACTGCAAAAACTTTTACATCTAAATACACAGGTGTTTCTAAATCAAAAAATAAGTTCAGAGCTGATATCGGTGTAAATGGCAAAAAAATATTACTTGGTAGATTCCACAGTGAATTGGAAGCTGCAAAGGCATATGATCAGGCATTGATTGATTATAAAGTTACAAATAGATATCAGGCACCATTCTATTGCACCAATCCATCACCAACACAACAAACGCAAAGCATATCCTTTGGTGGGTGTGCTTTGCCATAGCATCCTATTTAACAACAACTATATGATAAACGCAAATGAATTATTCCTAAATGCCAATTACAATCACAATGGCAAATGGAATTACGCTAACCATGAGGGCATTTTTAAATGGACTGATCGAGATTGGTTCGCTTTGGGTGAAAGTACAATAATGCTGGAAAATATCAAAGGTATTCCAATAACAGAAGATCTTCTTTGGCAGTGCAACCTGGGATATACTTCAACCGACGAACGATTCAATTTTACAGGGGTCAATGGTGTAGAATATGTGATTGAACAGCAAGATGACTGGTGGTTTATTGGAATAAACAATACGAGTAGCATCCAATTCTTTGCTTGGAATATTTACCACCTCCACCAACTACAAAACTTATACTTCGCATTAACCGGTAAGGAGCTGGTGTACACGGTATGAAAATCACAACAGGCGCAATCTGGAGGGCAGTCATATTAATCGGACTGATAAACGCAATTACAATCATCTATTACACACTTAAAATTATATTATGAAATTCGGATTTAAAAACATGCTAGGCCTTGGATTTATGGCGGCATTAATGGGATTGTCGGGTAAGTCTCAGGCTACAGAAAACATCAATGCCAAAGTTGATGAGGTTACACACAACTTCAACAAATTCGCTTCGCCAATGTGGGCAGGTAAGTCGCAGCGCAAAGGCAAAAGCAACCGCAAGCGTCTATCCCACAACGCCAAATTAAAGAGAAGAAGAGCAGCATAATGAACACAACAGTAATACTTCAGCGCCAGGTGCGCGAACTAAAAGAAAATCTCCAAGATGCGGTCAGCCTAGCGGCTAAGTATAAACCCAACATGGGTATGATTGATCAGGAGGAATTGGCTAGGTTGAATAAACAGGCTAATGGATCAGCTTATAACCCGAAAGAGTTTGATATGGCTGATAGAAATGGGGAGCAGTAAAAAAAATAGGGGCTAAGCATTGCTGCCGCCCCCTCAAAAAAATCACCCGAGGGTTAGTTTTGGTCTATCTCATGGTTTACTGGCATTACCAGACGGTGATTCTAAAATCTTCCGGAGTTCGCGAAGCCTTGTTTTACAACAATACCGTTAATGAAACGATAATTCCCAGTGCATAATACAGCACCTGAAGAATGAACAAAATTACTTTTGCCTTTTCCATTTGAATAAGCCGCAAAAGTACCAATTCAGATCAATTTAATTTACATAAAATGAAAAAATTAATTACCCTAATGCTGATCGCTATATTCCTTTCAGCCTGCACACCGCAACCATTTACAGGCCGGATAGTAGAAAAGGAATATGTTGCCGGGCATCGATGCCACACCGAGGGTTACAAGGTAAAAGATCAAGCTGGCATCATTGTGCCTCGTACTACAGTTGTTGCGCAACACCATCACAAATGGGAAAATGCAAAGGTTACAGTTTGGGTTGCTAATCGATACGAGGTGCGCTCATTTGGCGTTGACAGTACAAGCTTTGATAAATGGGTTTTAGGAAGTAAAGTAACGTTTAAATAAATAACTTATCATCTTCAATTTCAACTGCACGGTTGGACAGGAAACGAATTCCAATGAACGCTATAAGGCCAATGTAACGGCAACTAACATCGTTGCTTTGAGTGGGGACATAGTGACTGAACCAAAGTAACTGCTGATTTTCTTTTTTTGGAGACAAGGTTATGATATATAGGTTTGCTATTGGTCGTATTGTCATATCTGTTAAAATAGTTATGTATTTCTAATAATACGTACAACATTAAAAGGCTTTATTGTATTGTATTCGAAATATTACATTTTTTGTAATAGTTTTTTGTGATAAATAGCCATCTTACAATCATAAAAAATTCAGATAATGAAAATTAAAAAATCTATTATTAACGCTCCTTATGATGACGGTAGTTACTATCTCTTGTAAGAAAAGCATTTTGGACGATGGTCCAACAAATTCAGATCTTTCGCTAGAG
>NZ_AJLG01000155.1 GCF_000258495.1 Pedobacter agri PB92 | reverse complement strand
ACAACTGTGCTTATTGGCGCCAGTAAACCTGAACAGATTACAGATTCAATAAAAGCTTTGGACAACACAAATTTCAGCGATGAAGAAATTAAGCTAATTGACAACATTTTACAATAACATCAGCGTAAACAGAGATTGCCTTTTTAATCGCTGTTTACTTTTAACATTTTCAATTCATTACTTTTCAAACCAAAGCATTATAAAATGGTTTAGATAGCATTCAATACGTTACTAAACTATGGCAAGAGCCAACAAATCAATTTATAGTGCACTGGCTGCAAATTTACTGATCGCAATTACAAAATTTGTTGCAGGTGCTTTCACCAACAGCTCATCAATGATCGCTGAAGGGATACATTCTACAGTAGATACCAGTAATCAGCTTTTACTTCTATATGGTTTAAAACGAAGTGTAAAACCAGCCGATAAATACCGTCCGTTTGGTTATGGTAAAGAATTATACTTCTGGTCGTTTATTGTATCGATTATGATTTTTGGCCTGGGCGGTGTGGTTTCTATTACGCAGGGAATTGAACATATCCGTCATCCGGAAACGCTGGTAAATCCGGGATGGAACTATGTGGTACTGGTACTCTCTTTTGTTTTTGAAGGTGCATCATTAATTGTTGCCATTAAAGAATTTAATAAAACAAGAAATGGACTGCCCTGGTGGAAAGCCATCATCAAAAGTAAAGATCCATCAGGATTTTTAGTTCTTTTTGAAGACGGAGCTGCAGTGATGGGCCTAATCATCGTTTTTGTTTTAATGGTTTTAAGCCATAACTTAAACATGCCATTTTTGGATGGCTTAGCCTCCGTGCTGGTTGGCTTATTACTAATTTTTGTATCGTTTATTCTTGCGAGAGAAAGCAGAAGTTTGCTGATGGGAGAAGGATTAAGTCCAGAAACTCAGCAGAAATTAAAGGAATTAATTGAAGCCGACAAAGATGTGATTACGGTTAAAAGTATTTTATCAACCTATCAATCACCTAAGGAAGTTATACTGGTTCTCATCATAACCTTCCAATCTGACTTAGATACTGAAGAATTGACAGCAGCCATTGACCGGTTACGTAGCGAGGTAAAACAGAAATATACAATCATCCGGTTTGTAATTATTCAACCACAATCTGCAAATATCGAAGAAGGTAACCAATCGAAAGATATATTTTTAGCATGACGAAATCAATAAATAATCTCCGAATTTCAAATAAATTTCAAAACGATTTATTTCTTGATTTACAGCTGATAGCTATGAATTTGACGGTGAGGCAGATACTTTGTTTCTGATTTTTTCTTTTAAAACGGCTGCTGCTTCTGTATAGCCACCTTCGCCCCCATCAACAAAATGAATGTGATCATCTTCTAAATCACGAACATAACATGACATAACTGATTCGCCACTTACATAAATGCCATATAAAATTTCGTCATTACGCTCCATCTGATCTAAACTTTTTTGAAGTTGTAATCGCTGATGACCTGTTCCGGTAATTACGGTATTAATCCTCCCGTCAATCACTAATGTATCAGACATTTCTACCAACTGGTTTAGGTATTTTTTACCACTTTCGGTTCTGAAATAAATATAGCCGTAGGCATTAATGAACCAGGTTTTAACAAGTTCCAGCCATTTAATTTTACCCAGCCGGTGTCGCATCTCCCTACCTAAATGATTGAAGCTTGTTCTAAAGATTAGTTTTGGAATTGATATTGGCTGACGTTTTTCAGGGGCACCATAAATTTTATCTAATTGTGCAATCACTTTACTAAACACTTCAGCCTGTTTATTGCAATCTTGTGCGATGGCGATCAACGTAACTACTTCTTCGCTGTTTTCTGGCGGCTGGATTTTATCCCAACGGCATTGCATGCCAGTTAAATCCAGCTCCTCATTTTCTTTATCATGATCGGAGAATAGATAATTTTCTCCTTTGATAATTTTTTCGGCATAATCCAGGCCATCTCCTAAAATTATGGGGATAGAAAATTGTTTCGAGATACTGAAGCGGCTAATTTTTAAGTGATGCTTACCCTCGTAAATTTCTTTTACAGAGACAATTCCTGCCCGCAAATCGAGATTGAAATTTTGCAAGCTGTTCCTGTGATAAACCATCAATGCTTTCATTGCCTGATCTACGATAACAGGTGGTACAATAAATGTTGCACCATCGCCGCCGAAGAAAAAAGGAACAGATAAATTTGCCTTAAAAGCTATATTTAACACCGTAACGATACTCCCGGTGGCAATCAGGTTTACGTTTTGATGAAGGCCTGATTTTACCGCATTGGTTGAATTTTTAATATCTGTAATGATCACATACCAATCACTGGGAACCTCATGAAAAAGTTCTTTGCTGATCAATAATTGGTGCAGCGGTATTTTGTTTACCGGCAAATTAGCAAAAAAATGAGCTCCGTTGGCAGACATATTGATCCCTTAGTATCATTTATATACGAAATTGATTCCAAAGGGTTTTAACAAATCATGTTTTTTCTGGTACGAAAAACATCCCTATCATTAATCCTAAGAAAACTAAACAATAAACATAATGGTTTTGCTCTGATTTAAATAGAAATAATAGAAAGATTGCTTTTGGCGAAAAATTTTTTCAATCCCCAAAACTTTCCCTGATTTACCAAACTCATCTGCAATAAAGTCTCCAATCTTAATATTGTCAAGTTGGCGACTGTCAACAGCAGCTCTCTTAATAAGTTTTAACTTGTTCATGATCACGTTATTTGCAATCATTTACGACGTTAAATTGGCGGCAGATTTTAAAATTAGCCGATTACCAATTTTTGAGTAGTGCAGATACTACAAAATATTAAATTTATGAATGAACAAGTTCATATACCCGTTTCATATACAAGGCTTCATCGATAATAATAAAAAAGTCTGTCCATTCATCACGTGTAAAAACCAAACTAATATCAGGAAATGGCGTAGAAAGGATTACCACTTCTTTTCCATCAGGTCTGTTTTCCAGATAATCGTCGAATTGAAGTTTTTTAGTAGCCAAATAAAAAGCGTCGAACTGCTCAAACGAGAAATTCATTAATACACCCGATCGCCAGATATTCAAGACCTTGCAATTATTACATTGCGCAATGGTAATATTTTGATTTTGAGCCAGCACAGTTGTTTTACACATAAATCTTTCTTTAACATTCACACTCAATGATATTCACAAAGATCATATTATTTAGAATAATTCCAAATAATATTTAAGATTAGGTGATTAATCTTAAGGGGTTCTTGCCTTTTTTATCAACAAGGTCCGAAAACAAACAAGGCCAGATGAATCTGGCCTTGTTTGTTTTCTTAATTTGCATCGTAAATAATCACCTTCTCAAAGTAAATCCTGAATTCATCAAGGAATGCCTTGTGTAGTGGATGCACCTGATATACATCGTGTGCAGCTAAATCTTCAAAGAACAAAATTAAGCTAAACGTATAAGTGGTATCAACTACTGCTCTTTCAATCGGTGCTGGGATTCCGATATGAAAATTTTTAACAACCTCAATTTGTTCAAGTGTTTGCAGGCTTTTACGGAAAGCAGCTTTTTGTTCGTCAGTGGTATCGGCTTTTAGCCAGAATAAAACGTGGTGGGCTATCATCTTTATTTTTTTTTTCAAAGATAATGAAAGACATAATAGTTCAACCGCATTTAACCAAAAACACTTTTAGCTTTGCTAATGGCTTTTTTCAAATCAATCCCTTTCCCTAAAACACCTTTAAAAAGGTCGCCTTCAGCCTTCAATCGATCGATGGCATTAAAAATATTAAAATCTATCATTTTCAATCCTGGTTTCACCTCATCCCAATGTAGGGGCATGGAAACTGTTGCTCCCGTTTTTGGCCTTAGGGAATAAGGCCCTGCAATGGTTGCCCCTGGCCTGTTTTGTAAAAAATCAAGATACATTTTACCCTTTCTGGCAGAAATCATCCTTTCAAGGGAAGTATATTCAGGTATTTGCTCATGAACCAGATTCACTACAATTTTGGCGAACATCTGACTTTGTTCATAACTGTATTTTGCATTTAATGGAATATAAATATGCATTCCGGTTGAACCCGATGTTTTACAGAAACTAGGTACATCAATGGCATCGAGCACCTTTTTGGTTTCCAGTGCTGCTTCTACAACCTGATCAAAGGTATGTTTGTCAGGATCCAGGTCAATCACACAATAATCCGGATTGTCAGGACTTTGCACCCTGCTAAACCATGGATTCATTTCTATGCAACCCAAACTTGCCATCCAAAGTAATGAAGCTTCGTCGGTACCAACCAGGTACTCCTTTTTTTCGCCTTCACCATTTTCATAAGGAAAAGTTTTCGCCCAATCTGGTGCTTTTCCTTTCACATCCTTTTGATAAAAACTCGGTCCATGTATGCCCCCTGGAAAACGGTTTAACGATTGCGGCCGGTCTTTCAAATAAGGAAGAATATATTCAGCAACCTGATAATAGTAGTTAAACATATCACGCTTGGTAACTTTATCTTCAGGCCAGTAAACCTTACTCAGGTTGGTAAACTTGAGCTCATGTCCTTTTATTTTCCGAACCTGTGTTTCATCTTTAGGGTTTAATAATGTTTTCTTTCCTTTTTCGGAAGGTGGTTTAATCGCAGTTTTATGTTGAGTTTTGGTTACTTTATCCACTACGGTCTCAGTCGCAACTTCTTTTTCTCTTTTGACGTCTTTGGCTTTTTTATCATCACGCATTCCTTGAAATGAAGGATGACGAAATACACCATCATCGGTAACCTCTGTAAATGCCACTTCACAAACCAATTCTGGTTTTAGCCATGTAGCTTTCGCCTTCGGCGGATTGGGCCGAAACCGCGATGGTTTGTTAACATCAGGTAGTTCATCGAAAGGGCTTTTGCTAATCACCAAAGGCTCAAATTGTTTAACCATTTCCTTTTGCACCTTATCAGAAAAACCTGTTCCAACTTTACCAACGTATTGTAGTTTGCCTTTCTCGTACACGCCTAATAACAACGAGCTGAACGATTTTGACGTATCTTCATTTTTGGTATAACCGGCAATGACCACTTCCTGCCGCTTGTGAACCTTAATTTTCAACCATTCTTTCGATCGGCGATCTGTAGCGTAGGTACTGTTTATTTTCTTAGCAATGATTCCTTCAAGTCCCATTTTTTCAGCAGCCGCAAAAAAATCAATTCCACTAGCTTTAAATACCTTGCCAAGGCGAATACGATCATCATCAGTAGGCAGAACACTGTTCAAAATTGCCTGACGTTGCACAAGTGGAAGATTCATCAGGTTTTTACCTTCATACCAAAGCAAATCAAAAACATAAAACACCAGTTCTCCATCTGCTTCACTGCGCCAGTTCTGTAAAGCACCGAAATTAGAAATGCCTTTTTCGTTTAAAACAAGAATCTCACCATCGAGTACAGCATTTATTTTCCATTCTTTTAACAGATCATAAATTGGATAGAATTTCTCATTAAAAGATTTATTGTTTCGTGAAAGGATGTTTATTTTGCTTTTATTGATGAAAGCCAACGCCCTATAACCATCCCATTTAACTTCATATTGCCATTCATCATCGTCAAACGGCTCGTTGACTAAGGTGGCGAGCATGGGCTTTATATTTTTAGGAATAGTAGATTTTGGCGCTTTTTTGAGGATAGCCTTTGGATCAACCTCAGTTTCCTCACCTACTTCACTCACTTCCTTTTCTTTACTTTTTACCGGACTTTTTTTTTCTAGGCTTTATTTTTTTTGCTTTACCATCTTCCCACACTTTCTCTGAGGTTTTAGCCATTGCCGCAATGGTTTTACCCGAAAGAACAGATTTCTCTTCTTTGGTGATATCCTTCACGGACGCAAAATCATCTTTATGTTTAATCAATAACCATCCATTCTCGCCCATTCCGTGAGTTTTCACCAATGCAAATTCTCCGTTAAGTTTTTCACCATGAAGTTTAATTTTGAGTGAGCCATCTTTAAGCTGTTTGAGCAAATGCTTTTCCTGAGCGGCTTTGCCCTTAATGGTTTCGATCGGCTCATAAGTCCCTTCATCCCAAACAATTACAGTACCTCCACCATATTCACCTTCCGGGATAATTCCTTCAAAATTGCGGTAATCGAAAGGATGATCTTCTACCATCATCGCCAGTCGCTTTGTTTTTGGATCTGTAGACGGACCTTTTGGAACAGCCCAACTTTTTAAAACCCCTTCCATTTCAAGTCTAAAATCGTAATGTAAACGAGATGCATCGTGTTTTTGTATCACGAACATCAATTTGGTTTTACTCTTACTCCGTCCCGCTTTCGGCTCAGAAGTTTTAGAGAAATCTCGTTTAGAAGCATACTTTTCCAGACCCATAAATCAGATATTACTTTGTTAAAAATTCTTCAACTTCAGCAGCAGATGTACCTACCGTTTGCACGGCAGCTTTTAATTTATCTTTGCTTACGCCAAATTTGTTAGCCCAATAATCTACCTCATAACTTTCGTTGATGTTGATTTTAGTCCGATCAGCACCACCGGTTTTTGTTTTATCATCCATAATACGATTTGATTAGATATTCGTTAAACAGCTTTAAAACAAAAAAGGTTTTGATAACCATGTGTATATCAAAACCTTTGAATGAGGTACAAATTATTTATTAAGCGGTGACCATTTCGGCTTCATTTTCTTCGATAGTCTCATGCCCAACCTGGGTGGCCAGGTAAAGCACCCTTAGCCAAACCAAGAAATATGGCAAACTCAAAACAGAGAGTGATAACGGGTGTGACTTTGCGAAAACAGGAAAAAGCAGCAGCGGAAAATTACAGGTTATAAAAAGCAATACGGGTAGTAAAACATTTTTAGCAGAGCGATTTTGCTCAAAAACATACCACAAGCCAACAGCTGCGATAGAAATAATGTAAGTACAATCTTCAGCTCCTGTGCTAAACAATACCGGAAACAGTAAAACTGAAGACAGGATCATCAACTGAAACTTTTTGTTTTTGTAAAGGTGTATAAACCGAAACGGAAGAAGAAACAACAAACTTCCAATTGCAATGAAAAGCAAATTAGATAATTGACGAATATGCAACAACTTCCGGAAAAAACCCATTATAGAAATATCGCCAGCCGCCCCCATAATATTGCTTAAGTTTTTCTCTATTAAAGAGTTTTTCCAATCGATATAAGAGCGGGCAACGAATTGCGGAGAAGCAAACAACATCGGCAGTAAAAAGAAAACAATCGACCAAAAAACCAACCACCCGATGAATTTAGTTTTCTGCTTTGAAAAAAAGAAAAATACTAAGCCAACCACACCATAAAGCTTAACGAATGTGCCTAGTACAATACACATCGCCGACCAAAAGCCTTGTTTCTTATTAATTTGTGTATAGCTTAAAATCATCAATGCGCCAGCAGTTGCATTGAATTGCTGGTTTAACATCGATTCGATTAAACATGGTATAGCGATATATCCAATAATTACTTTTTTTTCTGTAGATAAAGGCAAAGTCTGGATGGCCTTAAATAATACTATACAGTTAAATAAGTTCCAAAACAGTAGCCCTATCCAATTATGTAACATGGCAAATGGAGCAATCAATATGCTGAAAACTGGTCCGTAGTGATTGGTATCATTGTGGAAATTTGGATATGCCGCATAAAGTGATTGCTCTTTGAGCAGATTGCGAAAGGTATTCTCAAAAATTAAATAGTTATTGAAACGATGTGTTGCCCATGAATCGACAACGAAGATAAGTGTGATCAAAACCCAAATCGATAAAACAACCCGATTGTTGTTAAAAAAATTTTGACGCAATAATGCCATGAAGAAATTGGTTAGAGGTGATTAGTTTGTTTGTACGTAATAATTTTATTACATACAATAATACGTCACAGAAATGTGCCCGCAAAATACATGTAAAATAATTGTTACTCTTATTTTGTTTAACAAACTTAAACCGTTTATTTTCAATAATTTAAATCATAATACAAATTGTTAAATGCTTAAGTTTTTTACTTTAAGCTACCGAAATGCTCTTGCAAATTGACTACTGATTATTCTATAAAATTGTAATCTTCCCATAAAAATTAAACTCAAGAAGAAATAATCGAAATTTTTAAAAACCAAAATAATTAAACAGGTGTTTTTATCTTATTTGTAACCAAATTATAAACCGATGGAATACCAAAACATTTCGACAACAGCAAGGAAAGAAGTAGTTGAGATTGCCGACGAAAAGGATCGCAATTACTGGGCAACAAGATTAGGAGTAAGTAGTGAAAAGCTGAAATCTGCAGTTAAGGCGGTTCAAAGCATGGAATTTTCTAAATTGAAAGATTATATCAGCATGGAGAAGATTAAATCTGCCAGCACTTATCAGCGTTTTGCAAATCAATAGACCTTAAGATGAGCAAAGGAATTGTGAACGAGAATGATGGGCTAAAAGTGGATAACACCATTGTAGATTGTGCCCATCTAATTGACTTACCAGAATCTGGAGGTACTTTTTCCCATAAATTTAAAGGTGGTGTAATTAGTAACCCAAAAGCAACTATTAAGATATTATCCATTCATTACCCAAAGAATGGTTTAGCCAATTTACTTTAATTGGCTTCAAAAGCTCGGTTTCAAAACTCGAGCTTTTTTTTATTCCTCAGATTTCAATACCAATACCGATCTTCCTGCTACACCAATATCCTGAGCAGCTTCATAAAGCTCCAGCTCGTTTTTTGATATTTCACCGCTTGCCGTATCTAAAATTTTTCGCCATTTTTTGCTGTAATCAGATTTTGGAAGTTTATACGCCAGTGATTCGTAATGCGCATTAAAGATGATAAAAAAGTGATTATCTAAAATATCCTCACCCATAGGTCCTTTACTTTGTATCCCTTCACCATGGAAATAAATTCCGATAGACCTGGCAAAATCTTTCTCCCAATTATGGCCTTTCATTGGATTACCATCGGGCGTGAACCAGGCGATATCCTTTACACCATCGCCAACTTCTAAGCCATTAAACCACTTTCTACGCCTCAAGCTCGGATGATTTAAACGCAAACGAATTAATTCTTTGGTAAAGTGCAGTAAAGACTGATCTGCGTTTTCCCAGTCAATCCATGAAAGTTCGTTATCCTGACAGTACGTATTGTTATTTCCATGTTGTGTTTTACCAATTTCATCGCCCGAAACCAGCATTGGAATACCTTGAGAGAGAAATAACGTTGCCAGGAAATTTCGCTTTTGCTGCATCCTTAAACTGATAATTTCTTTATTATCGGTTTCTCCTTCTATACCACAATTCCATGATTTATTGTGATCTTCTCCATCGTTATTGTCGTCTAAATTAGCCTCGTTATGCTTATGGTTATAGGAAACTAAATCATGAAGGCTGAAACCATCATGTGCAGTAATGAAGTTAATACTCGCTGTCGGCCTGCGGTAATCGCCTTCATACAAATCCGGACTTCCAAGGAACCGTTGCGCAAATTCGCCTAACATATTCGGATTTCCACGCCAATAATCACGCATTACATCGCGGTACATTCCATTCCATTCCGCCCAGTCAGGCGGAAACTTGCCCACCTGGTAACCGCCTTCCCCAACATCCCAGGGCTCGGCAATTAATTTCACCTGAGATATTACCGGATCCTGATGAATGATATCAAAAAAAGCGCTTAGCCGGTTAACTTCATGTAATTCTCGGGCCAAGGTTGAAGCTAAATCGAATCGGAATCCATCTATATGCATCTCTAAAATCCAATACCGCAAACTATCCATGATAAATCGAAGCACATTTGGTAGCCTCGAATTCAGCGTATTTCCCGTACCGGTATAATCTGTATAATAGCGCTTGTTTTCTTCCAGGCGATAATAGGAACTATTGTCTATCCCTTTAAAAGATATTGTTGGGCCAAGCTGATTACCTTCTCCGGTATGGTTGTAAACCACATCCAGAATGACTTCGATGCCAGCTTTGTGCAAAGCCTTAACCATATCTTTAAATTCTCTAACCTGTTCTCCACGGATATCGGATGAAGCATAGCGGGAATCAGGGGCGAAAAAACCAATGGTATTGTAGCCCCAATAATTGGTTAAGCCTTTTTCTTCCAGGTGATGATCTGAAATAAACTGATGAACCGGCATCAGTTCAACTGCAGTGACACCTAAATTCTTTAAGTAACTTATAGCAACAGGATGTGCCAAGCCTGCATAGGTGCCACGAATATTTTCAGGGATATCGGGATGAGTTTTGGTAAAACCTTTGACATGCATCTCATAAATTACCGTTTGGTTGTAATTAATTTTGGGATGTTCATCATTTTCCCAATCGTAGGCAGGGTCAATCACCACCGATTTGGGGATGAAGGCTGCATTATCTGCCTCATTAAAACTTAAATCAAGCTCATCTGAACCTAACTGATAACCAAAAAGTGCTTCGTTCCATTTAATGTTTCCGGCAATTGCCTTTGCATATGGATCTAGTAAAACCTTATTTCCATTGAATCGATGGCCTTGGATTGGACGGTAAGGTCCGTAAACGCGATAGCCATATAATTGTCCGGGTTTGATTTCAGGAATGTAGGCATGCCAGATCTGATGCGACCTTTCCTTAATATTGATTCTGATGGTTTCCGTTTCAGCATGTTCGTGATCAAAAAAGCATAAATCAACAGCGGTAGCATTTTCGGCGTATAAAGCAAAATTGACGCCACCTCCATTCCACGTGGCTCCTAAGGGATACGCTTCTCCAGGAAATTGTAAATATTCAGGCATTCTATAGGGGTTGAACGTGAGTTTAATCGTTATTTCCTTGTCGCCTTATAAATCATTTAGACTGATAAAAGTTTTAAAAAAGAAAAAATGAACAATAAATGAAATGCTCCGTTATATAAAACCGCCAGCTATAAACCGTTATTTTTTTATAAAATTCTGGTATAAGCTATTAATGGCTGCCCTGCTGAAATCTGGAAAATCATCTGTGTAGGTAGCATTAATTCCATTGGTGATAATTACGATACCAAATTTCTCTTTCGGATTAAAAAACATTGTGCTATATAAACCATAAGCAGAACCTGTGTGGCCTTTCAGTGCTACGCCAGGTATTAAAGTATTGGATCCTCTGATAGCCAGGCCATATCCTTCATCATCAGTTAAGGCGGTTTGCATCAATTTTGCGCTTTTCTTCGAAATAATTTTTACGCCATTTGATGTTCCAAAGTTCATGTGCATCATCATGTATTTTGCCAAATCAGTTGCCGAAATTTTCATTCCACCTGTTGGAGAGAAAATTGGTGTACTGTAGCCCATTACATAGTTTTGAATTTCCGTTCGTCGTGGTGCATAAGCCATAGTGGCAAGCGTAAAAGTTTTGTCAGTAGCATTATATTCATAAAGTTTGGCAAATCTTGTACTGTCTAGCGAATCTACACAATAACCTCCATAAAGCCCGAGCGGCTTCAGCACATGGTTTTTCACATAATTATCAAATCTTTCTCCCGATTTTTTTTCGATGATGGTACCGATAATATTAAAGTTTAAATTGCAGTAATTGAATTTCGTTCCGGGTGCATAGTCGTTATAACATTTCGCCCAATTGGGGTTCTTGTCGGGATTAATCAGATCGAGGTTAAGGTAACCTTGAGAATCATTTAAACTTGAAGTATGTGAAAGCGCCATTTTCAAAGTAATTTTTTGATCTGGAAATTTTGGATTTCGGATTTTGAATCCAATTAAATCTCCAAAATCATCATCCAATGATAATTTCCCTGCTTCTACCAACTGCATAATCGAAGTTGCAGAAAACGACTTTGAAATAGATGCAATTCTAAAAATATCCCGATCAGATAACTCAGTTTTGTTTTCCAGTGTGTACGT
>NZ_AJLG01000154.1 GCF_000258495.1 Pedobacter agri PB92 | reverse complement strand
AAACTGAGTATGCGCAAGATCAATCAACGGTAACGCTTTATAGCCTGAATAAACATCTGGCATCGGTTTTACCCATAGTTAAAAACGTGCTGAGCGATAGTCAGTTTCCACAGCATGAACTTGATCTCTATATTCAAAATCAAAAACAAAAACTACAGGTAAATCTTCAAAAAAACGATATTTTATCTCGAAAAGAATTTGCCCATTCGCTATTTGGAAACACTGCTTATGGGGTTGATATTCAGGCCAAACATTATGATGAACTGAAGAGGGAAGACCTGGTTGATTATTTTAAAGCGGCATATACGCCGAACAATTGTACTATAATTGTTTCAGGAAAGTTTGATGAGGAGAGTTTAAATTTACTTAACCAGCAGTTTGGAAATAATTGGGCAAGCTGTGATGCGGTTGTAAATAAGTTTACATTTGAAGATTCAAATAAGCAATATGTTTATAAGGAAAGACCGGAAGCTATTCAATCTGCCATTAGAATTGGTAAAATAGCGGTAAACCGTAAACACGAAGATTTTCCTGGATTACAGATTTTGAATACGGTTTTGGGCGGTTATTTTGGCTCGAGGTTGATGAACAATATTAGAGAAGATAAGGGATATACCTATGGTATTGGATCTGGCATTTCTTCTCTGCAAGATGCTGGTTATTTGTTTATTGCAACAGAGGTAGGTGCCGAGGTTTGTGCAGATGCACTTATTGAAATTTACAAAGAAATAGAGTTATTAAAAACCGAATTGGTTGGAGAAGAAGAGCTAACCCTGGTTAAAAACTATATGCTCGGGTCGATGCTTGGTAGTTTGGAGAATATTTTTTCACATGCAGATAAATTTAAAAATCTTCACTTTTTTGGTCTCGATTATGATTATTATGATCGGTACATCAATAAAGTAAAAAGTATCACCGCCGAAGAAATAAGAGATTTAGCCAAGAAATATTTAACTACTGAAGAATTTACAGAAGTAGTAGTTGGAAAGAAATAGAATCCTTTTAATTCACAACTCTTAGGGGCCATAATCAATTTTCAACTGGCAATTAACAGTTGGTAACTCTTAAGTGATTGATGAACTAAGTGTATTTATTAAGGAGCAGCAATTTAATCTGCTCCTTTTTTTGTTACCGATATTGACAAAGATATGCTGTTTGTGTTTCTGCTTTAACGCTGAATGACGCATTCGAAGGTACCGTAAAATGATCGCCAGCGGCAACCGTAACCCAATTTTCAGTTTCAGGAAGTAGCACCAACAATTCACCCTCAATCACATGCATGATCTCTTTTTGTGCCGTACCAAATTTATATTCCCCAGGATTGATAATGCCCACCGTCGATTTTCCCTCTTTGGTTTCGTAGCCTAAAGATTTTACATTTCCTTCAAAATAAGTGTTTTCTTTTATCATGCTAAGTATTATAGAGTTTTGGTTAAAATCGCTTTCTGTTTATCAGCCTGAAAGATTTTTTTATAAAAGTCTACCAGTTCATTATATTTTTCCGGAGCATACTTTTTATTATTCATGGTTTGCGTACGAATGTAGGTAAGCGTATTATCTTTATTTGCAAATTTGGCGGAGTATGAACCAAATTCTGAAACGATGCTGATATCTTTCGGAATAAATTCTACGGAATAACCTTTAGGTAAGGTATAGCTAATTTCATCCTCATCATTATATCCAAAAGGAACAGCGAAGAATGTTTTCCTGTTGTCTACCTTCAACGGTACATGCTCTCGTTTGTTCACCTGGTTGATGGTTAGAAATATCTTTTCTCCTGATTTAGAAAAAATCTGATTGGTTTTAAAATTTAGCTCTTCGGTGATGATGGGCAAAGTTTTATCAGGCTGTTCATATTTAAAACTAATCATTTCATCGATAGGAATATTGCTATTTTCTATCAATCTTTTTCTTTGTTCTGATGGTTCTAGCAACATCATACGTTGATTTTCTTCAAATTGCGCATTGGCATATTTAGATTTCAGATTTAAAATGCCTGTCCCGTCTTCAGCGAGGGTAATTTTAGTTTTCCTGATTTGGTAATTATCCTTAGGCTGATAAGCAGGAGTGGTGATAATTTTTCCGCCTTTATCGGTAACCATCAGTACTTTTCGGTCGGCATTGCTGTAACCAATAAATCCCATGGGGTCGTACTGGCTGGTGCATTCTAAAAAGGTAGTATCTTTTTCTAACGGAACACATAAAATCATATGATTAGCCTGCCCCATACTCGAATAATTAGGATTTAAACTCGGCATATCATTACCAATAACAATAAGATTTGAAGCAATACCAGCTTCGTTTAGCAAAGCCTTCATATAATTAGACAAAGCTTTGCAATCGCCATAATTTACCTGGGCAACTTTTTCTGCCAGAATAGGACGGAAACCACCTATGCCAAGTTGTACACTTACGTAACGGGTATTTTGTTGCAAATGGTTGTATAAAATTCGGATTTTTTCCTGAGGTGTTTTCGCGTTGCCAATCAGGTTTTGCACCAGCGCTTTGGTGGCATCCGGAAGTTTATTTCCGCCTTGGTTAAGACTATACATCCAGGAACCAAAATTCTGCCAGTTATTAAAATTTCCGGTCGATCCATCGTACTCGAATTGATTTGGCGAAGCTTTTACCCAGGATGAAATATTATCTAAACCAATGCTCAACGGTTCGCTTACCACTGCAGGTACCTTTGAACTTTTCCATTTATATTGAATTTTTTCGCCGATCGCAACCGAGTCAGTTTTTAGATTTGCACTTGTTAAATATCTGAACTGATAATTTTTGCTTTTCTGAATAGTGTAAACAGACTGCTCTACTGCTACGCCAAAACCTTTCAAATCTCGCCATGATGGTAAGGATAACAATCCTTTGTAATCTTTGCTATAGCTATATTCAATAGTGTAAGGATAATTTAAGCTTACAAATTTTAACAGCTTCATTCTATTATCTTCGAAAATTGAAAAATCAGAAATCAAGCTTTGATCTCTGATATCTGATGATTTGTAATCTTTAATTTTTTTTCCTTGATGCATCGTACAGCGTAGCTTTCATATTGTATACGCTCGAAAACTTATCATATACTTCTGCCATTTCTGCAAAATCATCGCCTGCCTTGTTAAGGATGGTAATGGCTACTTTATAATCATACTGTCCTGATCCAAGAGATTTGATATCAAAAAATTGCTCCTCATTTCTAATAACAACAATGGCATCGCGTTTGAGATCCTCTGGGATCTTCGCAACATCATAATTTCCCTGCGCAGAAGATCTGATTAAAGCCAAAGCAAACAGACCGGTTAAAAATAAATACTTCATTATACCTTCTTTTTTAATACAATTTGTTCTGCCTGTTTCTCAACAATAGCTTTAAATAATGCTTTCAAATCAAAATACTCTTCTGGTGTATACAAAGATTTATTGATGTTAATTACGCTTTTAACCATTAATGCATTGCCTTGCGTAACATAAGAAATGGAAAAGTCGCCATTATTATCTTGGAGTTTGTAAGCCCCACCTTTTGGCAATTTATCTATCTCATAATCTTCAGGGAAGTTCAGCGTGATCCGGTAAGTTTCCTTAAACGGAAAAGCAAAATCAACCGGAAATTTTCTTTCATCGTGTTTGAACAGATTTTCTTTTGTGCGTTCAAAAAGGAGTGGAGTAAAGTAGACCAGGTTTCCTGTTTCTTCCACGTTATCTTCAATAACCACATCCATCGACTCTGTTAAAAGCTCGTCCAGATTATCCAGGTTTTGAATTTTATAATTGCTCAATTCTAAACCCGTTTTATCTTTTTTGAAATTTTTCAGGAATTCACTTTCACTGTTTGTTTTGCGGTATTTATCCCTCAAACTCAAAGCGGCATAACCTTTTGAATATTGGTTGATCTGGCCAACTAACTTATTCTCTTTATTTAAAGATAAGTTGTAAGCAAATGTTTTTTCATTTGCCCAGGTTGGTTCTGTTGATATCCAATTGCCAGAATAGCTTTTTAAATCCACATAAAATCCCTGATGACTTAAGCTTTCGCTATTGATCATTCCGATAGGTAAATCCTTGTCTGTGGCATCTAAAAAGAATGTTTTTCCGCCGATTTGTATCACCCCAATTACATTGTTAAAACCAGAAATAACCGGGTAGCCAGGATGTTCACCATTTTCTCTGGTGCTTAATAATACTGGGTAGGCGATAATTTTGGCTTCTTTAAGTAAGCTTAGTAAAGATAAGTTGATATCAGCAGACGAACCTGTTTTCTTCTCAAATATCGATTTTGGATTGATGGCATTTGCATAAATGTCATAATCGTCATTCCATTTGATATTGTTTTTAACATAATTGAGAATAAGCTTTGTACATAACAAAGTGTCCTTTTCTCCTTTCAAAATTCCGGGAAGAACAGATTTTGCAAAACTGTTTTTGTTGATGAAAGCACCGAAATCTTCACGTTCGGCCAGGCCTGCAATAATCTTACCCCACGAGCCATTATAATCTCTGTAGATATCCTGAGGGAAGTTGGTACCTCTTAACTCGAAAGAAATTCTTGGTGTATAATCGTCCATGGTAGTTACGAAAGGCTCATCTTTTAATGCTGGCGCATTTTCGATAACATATTTATCGTACGTAGCAGTTGATGTTAAACCGGATACGTAGGTAGCGTTGATGGTTTCATGTACTGGGTGTCCAATTCGGTAATAACCACTCGTGTTGTGTTTGTAATCTAAATACTCTGGAATTTTCACATTATATTCAGACCAAAGTGTTGGTATATCAGATTGAAACTTCCAACCCCGTAGCGTAAAAATAAAATCGGACTTAATTCTGTACTTAAATTCGATCACAGAACCTTCTTTCACGTTTGGAAGTGCAAATTTTTTAATACTGTAATTTTTGTTAAACTCTTCTGTAAACTTAGCATCCTTATTAAGTTTGCTAATTACCATTTTGCCATCAACCATGTTATAAGTTGCAGCATCCATTGAACTCAAATCCTCTTTTGCAGCATTACTGTTTTTATACAATTGAATTTTAAAGTTAGCGAGATCATAACCGTTTTTATTGAGGATTTTATATCGAATATGCCTTTCGAAAACATATACAAATCCACCCCCAGAGGAGCTTAATTCGAAATAGCAGTTGCCTACATCGAATAATTTAATTGCTGATGCTGCAGAATCAACACCGATTGCCTTTGCAGAAAATTCTGATGGCTCTATTTTCCCGAATTTAAATTCTTTTTTCGGGCTTTGGTTAGTTTGAGCATGCAGAGATATTGAGCTAGCGCAAAGCGCTACCATCAAAATTTTGAGAGCTGTATTTCGCATTATAGTTTGTTTGGTTACACAATAATAAAAACATTCTTAATCAGTTTGAAGCATTTTGAAAGATTTAATTTGTTAACAAAGAAATAATTTGAAATATTTTTAGCCAGGTCTACAATTTGTCAGCCAATCTCAATATTTAGCTATATCGTAATTTTCGCTTTCATTTTCCTGGATTTTTTGTATCTTTGCCTGGCAAATAATAAATCGTAATTTATTTGCTATGCAACTCGACTCCACAAAATTTATTGCTACAGGTTTAACTTATGACGACGTACTTTTAGTGCCCGCATATTCTGAAATTCTGCCTCGCGATGTAAATACAGCCACTTTCTTAACTAAAAAAATTAAGCTTAATGTTCCATTGATTTCTGCCGCAATGGATACTGTAACAGAAGCTGAACTTGCCATTGCAATTGCGCAAAATGGCGGGATTGGAATGTTACATAAAAACATGACCATTAACAGACAGGCCGAAGAAGTACGTAAGGTAAAACGTTCTGAAAGCGGAATGATTCAGGATCCGGTTACGTTGTTGGAAACAGCTGTTGTTGCAGATGCCTTCAAAATCATGAAAGAGCATAAAATTGGCGGCATACCGGTGGTAAGTAACGATAATAAACTGGTAGGTATTATCACAAATCGCGATTTGCGTTTTCAAAAAAATATGCAGCGCCCTATTGCAGAAGTAATGACTAAAGAAAATTTAATCATTGCTCCTGAAGGAACAACATTGGTTCAGGCAGAGGAAATTCTTCAAAATCATAAAATTGAAAAATTACCTGTTGTATCTAAAGATGGTTATTTGAGTGGCTTAATCACTTTCAAAGATATTTCAAAAGTTAAAAACTACCCGGTGGCGTGTAAAGATGAGCGTGGGCGTTTACGTGTTGGTGCTGCAGTTGGTGTAACCGCCGATACTTTACAACGTGTTGATGCATTAGTTAATGCTGGTGTTGATGTAATTACCATCGATACTGCACATGGGCATTCGAAAGGTGTGGTGGATAAATTAAAAGAAGTGAAAGCCAAATACCCTGATTTGCAGGTGATTGTTGGTAATATTGCAACAGGAGCAGCTGCTAAGTTTTTAGCAGATGCAGGTGCTGATGCTGTAAAAGTAGGTATTGGTCCAGGTTCGATTTGTACCACCAGAATTATTGCAGGTGTGGGTGTTCCACAACTGTATGCCGTTTATGAATGTGCCAAAGCCTTAAAAGGAACAGGTGTTCCGGTTATTGCCGATGGAGGTATTAAACATACGGGCGATATTGCAAAAGCGATCGCATCTGGTGCAAGTACAGTAATGGCCGGATCTTTATTTGCAGGAGTAGAGGAATCTCCGGGCGAGACGATCATTTACGAAGGACGTAAATTCAAATCTTATCGCGGAATGGGTTCTATCGAAGCGATGGAGCAAGGATCCAAAGATCGTTATTTCCAGGATGTAGAAGATGATATCAAAAAACTCGTTCCTGAAGGTATTGTTGGTCGTGTGCCGTTCAAAGGTACTTTAGCTGAAGTGATGTATCAATATATCGGTGGTCTACGTGCCAGTATGGGTTACTGCGGCGCTGCTAGCATTGAAGCATTGCAGGAAGCTCAATTTGTTCAAATAACGGCTGCGGGTATGCGTGAAAGTCACCCACACGATATTACGATTACGAAAGAAGCACCAAACTATACGAGATAAGTATAGAGTAAAAAGTAGAAAATAAAAAATATAAAGGTTTGGGCTTAGCCGTCATTTTGACCACAGTCGGAAAATCTCTTTTTAATTGCAATAAAGAAACGGGGTATCAGTACAGATAACCCCGTTTTATTTTTAAAGCTAAATTATAATGTTTTGTAAATGAACGTTATCGTTAATGGCTCACTGCAGTCCTGCCATCCGCTGTAGCCCTCGTAGAAAAACTCGGGGCTGCCGCTGCTGTCAGGTTTAGGTACCATAGCTTATGCATTTCGCCGAACAATCTCAGCATTTTCCTCGTTCACGATCCGGTTTTTATCGATTTTTAAAAAGTTACTAAAATTCAAAAGACACCATGCCTGTCAGTGCTAACAACTTTATCATAGAAGATTATTAGAAAGCCAAGTTTTATTTAAATAAACTAAACCATTGCTTTTCTAAAAAAACATCACACGTTTACAAAATTTAATAGAGTTAGCTAACGATTGAAGAAATTAAGTCATTAATAATCCAGTTTAAAAAGTTAATTGCAAAATAAAATTTGGCAGTTGCTTTTTTTTAATATATTTGTCGACTAAATCCATAGATTTTATATAATTAAACATGAAACCGATCGCTCAAAAATTAGAAATATGTTGTTGTTGTACGCTTAGTGCCCAAATCAGACATTTCCGAACGGATAAATAATCAAATCTAAACCAGACATTTTTATATCATCATGAAACAAAGTTTACTCATCTTATTTTCAATTATACTCTCAGCAAGTACTACATTCGCTCAAAATACAGTAAAGGGAATAGTAAAAGGTGCCAATGGCACAACAATACCAGGCGCAACAGTTACAGTAAGGGGAACTAAAATTGCGACCATAACAGATACAAATGGTGCTTTTAGCATTGATGCCCGGCAACAACCACCATTTTATATCCGCGTAAGCTATGTAGGTTATAAACCGCAGGATTTTCAAATTTTACAACTCCAGGAAAGTCCGATAGAATTGACTTTAGTAGAAGATACCCAGCTTGATGAAATTGTGGTAACATCCAGGAGGCGATCGGAAGTTCTACAGGATGTGCCTATCCCGATCACCGTAATTGGCGGTCAGGCTGCAGAAAATGCAGGTGCTTTCAATGTAAACCGTTTGAAGGAATTAGTTCCTTCAGTTCAACTATATGCTTCAAATGCCAGAAATACAACTCTTAACATTCGTGGTTTAGGCTCTACATTTGGTTTAACCAACGATGGTATCGATCCTGGAGTGGGTTTTTACGTAGACGGCGTTTACCATGCTCGTCCGGCAGCAACCTCCACAGATTTTCTTGATATAGAACAAATAGAAGTTATCCGCGGTCCGCAGGGGACTTTATTTGGTAAAAATACAACTGCTGGTGCATTTAATATTACCACCACAAAACCAACTCAAACGCCAACGGCAAAAGTAGAAATGAGCGTAGGAAACTATAATTTCATTCAAGCCAAAACTTCGGTATCTGGCGGTGTAGCAAAAAACCTGGCGGCAAAAATCTCAATTTCGGGTACGCAACGCGATGGTACAATTTGGAATACACGGGAAGAACGAAAGTATAGTGGACAAAACAATTTGGGTTTTAAAGGACAGTTGTATTTTACACCTTCGGATAAACTCAAGGTTTTATTAAGTGGCGATGTCAGCATTCAACATCCGGCTGGGTACCCTTTGGTAATTGCAGGAGTTACGCAAACTGAAAGAAGTGCTTATCGCCAATACGCAAGAATTGTTTCTGATTTAGGTTATCAGCAACCTAGAATCGATCCATTTTCGAGGGAAATTAACACCAATACACCATGGAGACATAACCAGTCAATCGGTGGAATTTCATTAAACGTTGATTATAAAATTGGTGGCGGAACCCTGACTTCTACTACAGCATGGAGATTCTGGAATTGGGATCCTACAAATGACCGAGATTTTTCTGAATTGGCTGCATTAACCAAATCACAAGGCAATTCCCGTCATGATCAGTATTCGCAGGAAATTAGATATGCTGGTAACATCACCGAAAAACTCAGCGGTGTAGTAGGTGTGTTTTTGCTGGGACAAAATTTGCAGGGTTTAGGTCAAACGGAAGAGGTAGGCAAAGACCAGTGGCGATTTGTGCAAACTGCTAATACAGGCGCTCAGGCTTTATATTCAACTCCAGGTTTGTTAGATGGGTTCGGAATCAGAACTAACTCTACAATTAAATCTTTAAGTGCTGCGGTTTTCGGACAAGTTGACTGGGAAGTGTTAAAAAACTTACACGTGTTACCAGGTCTGAGATTTACCTACGACAAAAAAGATGTGGATTACGATCGTAATACTTACGGCGGTTTACAAACTACTGATGCGGCATTGTTAGCGCTTAAAGCGGCTGTTTATGCCAATCAACAGTTTACCACTAATGTTGACAATAACAATTTATCCGGAAATATTACGGTATCCTATCGCCCAACGCCTAAGTTAAATGCTTATGCAACTTTTTCTACGGCTTACAAACCGGTAGGTGTAAATGTGGGTGGTTTGCCAACAACCTCAAACGGACAAGCAGATTTATCAGTAGCTGTAGTGAAACCAGAATATGTAGAGCACTATGAATTGGGTTTAAAAACAAAGCCAATTAAAGGTGCAATTTTAAATGTTACAGCATTTAATACCGATATTAAAGATTATCAAACAAATGTTCAATCGCCGCAATTAGGTGTAAACAGGGGTTATCTGGCAAATGCTGAAAAGGTAAATGTAAAGGGTTTAGAGATTGATGGAACGTACCAATTAGAAAGATTTTTAACTTTAAATGCGGCATTGGCCTACCTTGATGGTAAATATGTAACCTTTACCAATGCGCCACTTCCATTAGAAGAAACTGGCCATACAGAAATCATAAATGGTGTGGCTACGCAAGTGGCATTCAAAGATGCATCGGGTGGTCGATTGCCAGGTATTTCTAAATGGAACGTATCTGGAGGTGTGGAGTTTAGTACACCAGGAAACTTAGCCACTAAACCTGGTCGTTATTTTATTGCAGGTGATGCGAGTTATCGCTCAACTTATTCTTCAAATCCTACGCCATCAAGTGTGTTAAATGTTCAAGGTTATTCGTTATTGAATGCCCGGTTAGGATTTAAGTCAGATAAGTTTTCAATATTTGTATGGAGCAGAAATATTGCCAATAAGAATTATTACGAACAATTGCAGGCTGCTGCAGGTAATTCTGGCTTATACGCCGGTGTACTTGGTGATCCAAGAACTTACGGCGCAACTTTCCGGTACAGTTTCTAATTTCTCTCACATATCTAATAGTCAGGAAAGGGTAGTGGAAGCTACCCTTTTTTTATACGAGTTTATTTATCGCATTTAAGGATGATAACAAATAAGGTGTAACAGCATTGTGTAGAATTAGTATTTACAGAAAGCTGATAAAATCTTAACTTCGTGAAAATTTTTTAAATGAATAAACTTAATTCTGTTTGCGTTTACTGCGGATCAAATTTTAATGGAGACCCGGAATTGCGCAAAGCGATTAAACAATTAGCCGATGTTCTGGTAAAACAAAACATTAAAATGGTTTACGGTGGTGGAAGTGTAGGGGTGATGGGTGTAATCGCTGATGATATTTTGCAGGCTGGTGGTACGGTAACAGGTGTAATTCCTCAGTTTTTGATGGATAAAGAAGTTGGGCATAAAGGGGTAACTGAAATGATTATCACAGAAAATATGCACCAGCGTAAACAAAAAATGGCCGATTTAAGTGATGGTTTTATTATTTTGCCCGGAGGTTTTGGCACACTCGAAGAATTTTTTGAAGTACTTACCTGGCTTCAGTTGGGGTTGCACAACAAACCAATCGGCGTATTAAATGTAAATGGTTTTTACGATCCTTTGTTTGCACAGATGGAAATGATGGTGCAAAGCAAATTTTTGAAATCAGCTAACCGCGATTTGGTTTTTAATGAAGCCGATGCCGAAGTTCTTGTTGATAAAATGGATCATTTTTCTGCCGTTCCCGATGAAGTTTGGTTCAGGGATAGAAATTTAACTTAAGAATTATTAATTTCATATAAACAATTTTAAACACGGCCAATCGTAAATACTGGCGAAAAGATATTTCCAATGCAAATCATTACTTCACACGCAGAGTTCGAACAATATTTAGGAAAGGAACTTGGAGTTTCATCATGGCATACCATTACGCAAGAACAAATTAATAAATTTGCCGATGCTACACTCGATCATCAATGGATTCATACCGATGAAGATAGGGCAAAGAATGAGGGGCCGTTCGGCGGTACCATTGCACACGGATATTTAACACTTTCATTAATCCCATTCTTATGGAAAGAAATAGTAGATATTCAAAACCTAAAAATGGAAATTAACTATGGTATTGAAAGTTTGAAGTTTGCGCAACCCGTTTTGGTTAACAGCAAGATCAGACTGAAAGCCAAGTTGGCTTCAATTGTGAACTTGCGTGGTGTGACCAAAGTTCACATGGCCATAGAAATGGAAATTGAAAATCAGAAGAAACCTGCTTTTACAGGCGAAGTGGTTTTCTTGTATCACTTCATTACAGCTTAACTTCTGGCACAGAAATAGATAAAAAAGGTTATTCTTTTTTGAATTTTTTCTTGATGAATCCGCCAAGTGATTCTTCTTCTAATTCTTCCAGTGTGCTGAGTTCCAGTTCAAGGGCTTTGGTGCTGATTTGAATCTCGATTAAAGAGATAATCAACGATATCATAAAAAATATCAGGCTCAAAGCAAATAGAATTTCGGCCATAACATTCCATTCTAAATAAATAAAGAACATGCAGAACAAACAAAGGCAAAAGCTCAACACCCCAAAAGCCTGCATGTTTTTGATCAATCGCAATCGGTAGC
>NZ_AJLG01000153.1 GCF_000258495.1 Pedobacter agri PB92 | reverse complement strand
AAATTCTGTGTGCGCTCTTTAAGCTTTTTCTTCTTTTAATAAACCTGATGATTCTGTAAAGTACAAAACCAATTATAAAGGCATAAACGATATCGCCAATCGCAAATGGAAAAATAGAAGAAATAAATCTTAATGATTTGGAAATATATGGGTAAATGCCTGTTGAATAGTATTTTTGAACGAGGGCAGGGAAGAAACCGAAAAAGAAAATCATAAAGCTTATCCCTAGAAAAGAGATTAGCTTTATGCACTCATGTTTTATTTCCTTTGGCATTATCTAGCAAAAGTTAGTCGCTTACCGATCTGGTCGGTAGTGAATCTGCCTTTCTGATAAGCTAAATTTCCCGATACAAAGGTGTGAGTTACACTGGCTTGGAAAGTATCTCCATCAAAAGGACTCCAGCCGCATTTGTAAAAATTGTTAAGCTTGGTAACTTTCCAGGAATCTTTCACATCAACCAAAACTAAATCAGCCCAGTAACCCTCACGGATGAAACCACGTTTTTCGATATCGAAACAAATGGCCAGATTATGAGCAGTTTTTTCAACGATTTTTTCTAGTGAGATTTTGCCTTGCAAGTGCATTTCCAATAAAGCAGGTAACGCATGCTGAACCAATGGGCCACCTGAGGGAGCCTGCGCATAAGGCTGGTTTTTTTCTTCTAAAGTATGTGGCGCATGGTCGGTAGCGATAACATCAATATTATCATTTAAAACGCCTGCTAAAATTCCATTTTGGTCTTCCTCTGTTTTAACAGCAGGATTCCATTTAATGAAATTGCCTTTTGTGGCATAATCTTTATCGTTAAACCAAAGGTGATGAACACAAGCCTCTGCAGTGATTTTTTTATCTTTTAATGGGATGCTATTATCGAATAATGCAATTTCTTTTGCCGTGGAGATGTGCAGGATGTGCAAACGGGTTTTGTAAGCCTTTGCCAATTCAACGGCTAGCGATGAAGATTTATAACAAGCTTCAGCACTTCGGATAAGCGGATGCATTTCGATGGTTAAATCATCGCCATATTTTGCTTTAAATTCCGCAAGATTATGGCGAATAGTCGCCTCGTCTTCGCAATGTGTGGCTACTAAAATTGGGGCCTTGCTAAAAATATTTTCTAATGTTTTTTCATTATCAACAAGCATGTTACCGGTTGATGAACCCATGAAAACCTTAATGCCACAAACATTCCTGGCATCTGTTTTTAAAACTTCTTCGATGTTATCATTACTGGCGCCCATGTAAAATGAATAATTGGCCAAAGAAGTTTCTGCTGCAATGGCATATTTATCGGCAAGTAATTCTTGCGTTAAAGTATTCGGAACAGTGTTAGGCATTTCCATGAAAGATGTGATTCCGCCGGCAACGGCAGCCATGCTCTCTGTAAAAATATCAGCCTTATGCGTTAAACCCGGCTCACGGAAATGAACCTGATCATCAATCATTCCTGGCAAAAGATATTGGCCCTCGGCATTAATTTCCGTTGCACCAGCAGCAGAAAGATTTTGACCGATTTTTTCAATAAATCCATCTTTTATTAATACATCAGCAACAATTTTTTGTCCTTCGTTTACAATTTTGGCGGCTTTTATCAGGTAAGAATTCATGGTTTCAAAGGTAGTGTTTTAGTAGAAAGTAAGAAGTAGAAAGTAGAAAGTATAAAGTCGAAAGTAAAAAGTATAAAGTGAAAAGTAGATAGTAGTGAGAGTAAGCGGATGAAAGGTGCGAATTAAGTTTGATGTTACTGTTTTGAGTTAAATAAACCTGATAAAGTGGAAATACTTTTTGGTGCAAGTATTTGACATGCTTGTACAAACATTAACAAAAAGATTGGAACGATAGCAGGACTACCCAAGCCGAAGAGTCACTGGAATTGCTTTACACCTAAAATCTCCTAAAGTGGACATCGAATTTACGAATGGGTTCTAAACCTTCTACCTTACGCCTTCAAACCCTCAACCTTAATCACTATCTTTGTGCGCTATGGCAAAATCGTTTGAAGAATTTAAGTTAAACAGGCAAATTTTAAATGCAGTTGCCGATGCAGGTTACACTGTTGCTACCCCGATACAAGAGAAAGCAATTGCGCCAGTACTATCTGGACAAGATATTTTTGGTATCGCAGAAACAGGAACTGGGAAAACTGCCGCTTTTGTTTTACCGATTTTAATGCAATTGAAATACGCCCAGGGCGAAAATCCAAGAGCTTTGATTTTATCGCCAACAAGAGAACTGGCGATGCAAATTGCCGAGCAAGTGAAATTATTTTCCGTTTATACAGATTTACGTTCGCTGGTTATTTTTGGTGGAATTGGTCCGAAAACGCAGAAAGAGCAAATTGCCAAAGGCGTAGATATTTTGATTGCCACACCAGGAAGATTTTTGGATTTATATCTGGCAGGTGATATTAACACCCAGAGTTTAAAATTTTTGGTGTTGGATGAGGCTGATAAAATGATGGATATGGGCTTTATTGGCTCTATTCACCGGATTTTAGAAATTGTTCCGCGTAAGCGTCAAAACCTGTTGTTCTCGGCAACGATGAGTGATTTGGTTCAAAAAATCGCCGGAGATTTCTTAAATAATCCCTTGGTAATTGAGGCCTCGGCACAGGCTACACCAGCGGCTAATGTAACTCAGGCGTTATATTATGTGCCGAATTTCAAAACAAAAATTAATTTATTACAGCATCTTTTAAAGAATGATGAGGCTTTTACGCGACTGATTATATTCTGTAAAACGAAAACTGTTGCCGATAATATTTTCAGTTTTATCGAGCGAAGATATGGTTCAGAAAATGTTAGGGTAATTCATGCGAACAAAGGGCAAAATACCAGAATTAACTCTATTAATAGCTTTAAAGAGGGAAATGTTAGGGTTTTGGTGGCCACCGATGTAGCCAGCAGGGGGATAGATGTAAGTGATGTGAGCCATGTAATTAATTTCGATGTGCCGATTATTATTGAAGATTACGTACACAGGATTGGCCGTACAGGCAGAGCCTTTGCTAAGGGAGATGCGATTACTTTTGCCACTGATGCAGAGAAATATTATATCCGTAAAATTGAAAAATTAATCCGCCAGTATATCCCTGTTGCTGAAATTCCTGAAGGGGTATATGTGGAGGAAACACCTTACGAGGAACGCCAGCATATTGCAAGGGAAATCGATATGCAAAAACGCAAGGAAGATCCAGATTTTAAAGGCGCTTTCCACGAGAAAAAACATGCTGCGGCGATTGATAAAAAGGCAAGAGAAAAGGCTAAAGCCAAGGCTGGGAAAGAAATCAAAAGTTTTAAAAAGGGTAAACGTTTCGATAAGAAAAAGTAATGAAGTTGAGGATTACACCTTTGAATATTATAGGTGCTGCTGGTTTAGGTTTAGCGGCATTTAATATTTTAAGTCCAAAGGATACCGCACCGCGACATGTGGATATGAGTGGCTTCTATCTGCTAATATTAGGTTGCCTGATTCTGGTTACCTTTATTACCGATTTGATTTTTCGTTCTACCTTAAAAGATCTGAAAAGAATCTGGATTGTTGAATCTGTTTTTATTTTGTTTACAGCGATACTGATCTTAATCATTCAAAAATTAACGTAAAATATTTGTAATCATTAAGCGCCGCAGAATATTCAACCTGCGGAATCGCTAAAAATTAATCATCTTTGCACCCGTATAAATCAATCGATAAATTTTTCTAATCTTTTATCGATGGAATGAATTTAAAAAAATGAAGACAGCAGAAATAAAATTAACAGTAGAATTAGACGAGGCCAACAATCCTGATAATATTCTTTGGGAAAGTACAGATTCGGGAAATGCTGATAAAGTGCCTGCAAAGGCCATGTTTTTATCAGTATGGGATCATAACTATAAAAATACGCTAAAAATAGATCTTTGGACAAAAGATATGCCTGTTGATGAAATGAAACGTTTCTTCTACGAAACTTTGCAAACCATGGGTGATAGTTTTTTAAAAGCTACCAATGAAACTTTAATTGTTGAAGATTTACGCGATTACTGTGCACACTTTGCAGAGAAGATGGGGATTATTGAGGGGCAATAGGTTGAAGGTTGAAGGTTGAAAGTTGAAGGTTGAAGGTTGAAGGTTGAAGGTTGAAGGTTGAAGGTTGAAGGTTGAAGGTTGAAAAAATAAGCCAAACAAGTTAGTCAATTTTTGTTTACGCTAACCAACTAACCAACTAACCAACTAACCAACTAACCAACTAACCAACTAATTAAAAAACAAAACAAAAATGTTAGTACTAAATAAATTTAGAGCTTGGTTAGGCATTTTACTATGCGTTATTGCAAGTTTCTGCCCAATGTTGAAGGTGCCTATAAAAGGCAACTGGAACTTGTATCAATCTGATGCCCGTTTGTTCATTATTACTTACGCTATTCTTGCACTTTCTGTTTTAATACTTTTCATCAGAAAAGCCGGAGCATTTCGTTTCATGAGCTTCGTCATGGCAATCTGGTATGTTTTAGCGGTAGGGGCAGTTTACTTTACAGCAAACAATTATACGAAATATGGCTTCGCTAATAAACTAATTGGAAAAGTGGTTCATTTTCAGTGGGGTTGGATTGTGCTTTTAGTGGGTGTAATTTTTATGCTTTTTAGCACTAAACGAGGCGAAAAAATCGTCGTGCAAAATACTAGCCTTTAAATTGAGAGGTAAGTTTGTTTACTTCATAACCCTTGGCCTTGCAACGGGCAACAATTTCATCATGAGTTTTTTTTCGGCATAGTTTGATTACGGCTCATGATGAATAAGAACTTATGGTCTGGATGGCCAACAACTACATAAGAGTAGTCATCGGCCAGTTCTATAATCCAGTAATCTATCTTAATCGGCCAAACAAATTGCGCTTGTAACTCTCCATTATTTCCCTCTTCTGATGGAAACATCTTTGAATTTCTGGAATAAACTTTCTCATCGTTAGGTTTTTTATAGGTAGTTAATACGTTATAATAACCCTCCTTATTTAATGTATATTTTGTCGTGGTTTCTCTACTGCCTTTATCGAAAATGGTAGGAATAGAGTATAGTGAGTACCAGGTGCCGGAGTATTTTTTTAAATCGAGCTTAGCTACCGGAATGTTTTTCTCCATTGGTAAGTAAGTAAGCAAGATTAAAAAGATTGAGCATATCGTTTTCATAACATCGGTAAGTTTTGATGTTATTTACGCAATTGTAATTAAATCGGTTTTAGGTATTGTCGGCAACAAAATAATCATCCGCATCCGCGTTTAAAGGAATGTAAATACGCTCCCATTCCTCACCATCTAAAATTTCCCAGGTATGGCCATCGCCTAATGTGTCTGCCGCTATTAAAATAATGCCAGGCTCGATGATAAAACTCTCTCCATTGGTAACTGAGAATTTAAGTTTGCCTTTTATTGTAATTACATACTGCCTTCGAGGTGCAGGATGTGGACTATGCTGTAGCGCAATATCGTTTTTTGCAAAGAAATGGCTGGCATTGATGTGTTGAAGCACAGGTATTTTACCGATTTCGAAACTGCATTTGCCATCTTCGATATTGATTAAACGAATTGCTTTTAAATAATTTTTGGTATCGGCTTGAGCTGTTGTATTCATGTTAAAATTTTAATGCTGTTTGTCCCTGCTTCGAAATCTCCTGTTCGTGTTGTAATAGCCACTGTTTTCTCCATAAGCCACCAGCATAACCCACCAGTTTCCCATTGCTGCCAATTACTCTGTGACAAGGAACAACTATTGCGATGTTGTTTTTACCATTTGCTGCGGCAATGGCTCTAATGGCTAAGGGATGATGTGCCGAGAACTTGGCGTATGATGTGGTTTCGCCGAAAGGAATGTTTAATAAATTCTGCCAAACGTCTTGTTGAAATTCAGTCCCTTTCTGCTTCATTGGGAAACTAAAATGCTTTAAATCTCCTCGAAAATAAGCTGCTAATTGCTGCGCAACATTTTTAGTTAACTCGCTTTCAGATAGTCCGTCTGTGTCTTCGTCTGAAAAAGTAATGGCGTACACGCAATCATCATCAGCCAGGATGGTTATTTTGCCAATTGGCGATTCGATATTTGATGCGTATTTCATGATTTGTTTATTACGGAAATAGCGGGCTCACGGAATGAAAAAAAATTCCGTGTATTCCGCGAAGCTTGTGGCAAATTTACGGCGATTAATCTTCAAACAATATTACAACAATCCAACAATTTTCACTCGCAATATTTATCAATAAAAGTATCTTTGCGGTTATGCAACTGGCCAAAGAGGTTAAATATCTAATCCACAAGGAAGTACTTTTAGAGTGGCGTTCCAAATATACCATCAATGGGGTATTATTATACGTGGTTTCTACTATTTTTACCTGCTATTTATCTTTTGTCAGTTTAAGCGATAAACTTGCCTGGAACGCCCTTTTCTGGATAATCCTGCTCTTTGCATCAATTAATGGCGTTTCTAAAAGTTTTCTGCAGGAAACCAAAGGACAGCAATTATACAGTTATATTCTGGCAAGTCCGGCAGCAGTATTAATTTCTAAAACAGTTTATAATATCTTGTTAATGCTAGTTTTAACCACTATCGCATTAGGTTTTTATACCCTGGTTTTTGATTCATTTACACCTCCGGATTTATTGCTCTACTATGTTGCAGTCGTATTGGGAAGTATCAGTTTTTCAACTGTCTTTACCATGGTTTCGGCTATTGCCAGTAAAGCCGGAAATGGTGGGATGTTAATGGCAATTTTAAGCTTTCCTATCATCATCCCGGTATTGATACTTTTGATAAAATTAGCTAAAAATGCTGTTGATGGCTTGCCATGGGAGAATAGCTATGATGAAATAGGGATGCTACTTGTTGTGAATGTGCTTACCGTTGCCACTTCATTATTGCTATTTCCTTACCTTTGGAGAGATTAATTAAAATGAATAAATTATAGAATGAGTGAATTTTGAATGAGAGAATGGACACGCAACATTCACTAATTCAATCTTTCATTAATTCAAAATTAAACATATATGAATAAAACTTGGTGGAAAATTTTGGGATCAGTACTGGTGGTTTATACTGCAATTGCAGGTTTGCTACTTGGTGTGCCCCGTTTACCTATTTTGAATGAATCAATTCGCAATTTGTATTTCCACGTACCGATGTGGTTTTCCATGATTGTATTGTTCTCAATTTCTGTTTTCTACAGCATTAAGTCGCTAAGTTCTAAAAGTGAAATTGATGATTTGAAGGCGGTAGAAAGTGTAAACGCAGGTATCATTTTCGGACTTCTGGGTTTAGTAACCGGAGCCATTTGGGCAAAATATACATGGGGACAATTCTGGAGTTTCGACCCTAAACAAAACTTCGCTGCCATATCCGTTTTACTTTATTTTGCTTATTTAATTCTTCGCAATGCGATAGATGAAGAGCAAAAAAGAGCCAAAATTTCGGCCATTTATAACATTTTTGCTTTCCCGATGATGGTGGTTTTACTCTTCGTTTTACCACGATTAAAAGATTCATTACACCCTGGTAATGGTGGAAATCCGGGTTTTAATAGTTACGATTTAGATAGCCGCATGCGAATGGTATTTTATCCTGCATGTTTAGGATGGATACTAATCGGCTATTGGGTTTATACTATTCGTTTCCGATTACGTTCAATAGAAACTAAACAACAACATAATTAAAAGGAGCAAGGATAAAAGATTAAACACCAGTCATCCTTACATACTAACATCTAGAAAAAAGAAATGAAAAAGATATTATTCTCACTTATATTAATGTTTGCTACCATACAATTGTTCGCACAAGATAATGGTGTAGAAATGGCCGATACCCTGCGTAGCAATGGTAAAATTTATGTTGTTGTAGCTTGTATTGTTATAATTTTACTCGGTTTATTGGCTTATCTATTCTCGATTGATAAAAGATTAAAAAAAATCGAAAAGGAAAACTCACCTAAAAACTAAGTTTAAACTGTTTAAAGCTGTTTTTCCTTACTAAACTGATTGGTGTTGGCTATACACTAAGTATTTTTTCATTTGGATATATGCGGTTTTTTTAGGCAATTTTGCGGCATACTTAATTCATAAAAAATAAAAAATGGCTAATCTAGCAGACGAGAACAAGTTTTTTGCTGATGTATGCAAAAACTTTGACAGTGCGGCTCAATTCACCAATCACCCTGAAGGTTTATTGAACCAGATTAAAGCGTGTAATAGTGTGTATCGTTTCCAATTCCCAATTCGTCGTGGAAATGGTTTCGAAGTAATTGATGCATGGCGTGTAGAGCACTCGCATCACATGAGTCCAACCAAAGGTGGTATTCGTTACAGCGAGATGGTGAACGAAGATGAAGTGATGGCGCTTGCAGCCTTAATGACATATAAATGTGCCATCGTAAACGTTCCATTTGGTGGTGCAAAAGGCGGTATTAAAATCAATACTAAACAATATAGTGTAGCTGAATTAGAAACGATCACCCGTCGCTACACTACAGAATTAATTAAGAAAAATTTTATTGGCCCTGGTATCGATGTTCCTGCTCCAGATTATGGATCTGGTGAACGCGAAATGAGCTGGATTGCAGATACCTATATGACCATGAATCCAGGTCAGTTAGATGCCCTAGGCTGTGTAACCGGTAAGCCAATTTCTTTACACGGTATCCGCGGACGTAAAGAAGCTACTGGTCGCGGCGTGGCTTATGCCGTTCGTGAATGTGTAGATGTTGCTGAAGACATGGCAAAAATCGGTTTCAAAGCTGGTTTGGGCGATAAAAGAGTTATTGTTCAGGGTTTAGGTAACGTAGGTTATCACTCTGCAAAATTCCTCGCAGAATTTGGAGCTACTATTGTCGGTTTATGCGAATACGAAGGTGCAATTTACAATGCAAATGGCTTAAATGTTGATGAGGTTTTTGCTCACCGCAAAAATACCGGTTCAATTTTAGGTTTCCCTGGTGCCACTGATTTTAAAAACTCAATGGAAGGTTTAGAGCAAGATTGCGATATTTTGGTTCCTGCGGCTTTAGAAAATCAATTCACAGAGTACAACATTCGCAACATCAAGGCTAAAATCATCGCTGAAGGCGCAAATGGTCCAACTACGCCAGAAGCAGAAGCGATTTTTACTGAAATGGGCGGTATCATCATTCCAGATATGTATTGCAACGCCGGTGGTGTTACCGTATCTTATTTCGAGTGGTTAAAAAACCTTTCACATGTGGCGTTCGGTCGTATGGAAAACCGTTATGCGGCTAATTCAAACGCTAATTTAATTGCAACTTTAGAAAACTTAACAGGCAAAACCATCCTTCCTGAACACCGCTTAATGATTGTTAAAGGTGCATCAGAAATCGAATTGGTAAACTCAGGTCTAGAAGATACCATGATTCATTCTTATCACGAAATTCGTGAAACCAGAATGGTTAAGCCAGATACAAAAACATTAAGAACAGCTGCTTTTGTGAATTCAATCGACAAAATTGCTGTATCGTATATGAACTTAGGCGTTTGGCCATAATAAGCTAAAAGGCGAAAAACTAAAGCTTAAAGCTAAAAATCCTTGCAGATGTATCATTTGCAAGGTTTTTTTATTTTGGAAATGTAGGGTTCTGTTTTTATCGGGTAGGGTTGGCCCCGCTGTCGCTACAATCTTTTAAAAACTTCTTCGTGCTGAGGCACGAAGCATTTGTTCATCGGTAACAGATGCTTCGTACCTCAGCATACAGTTTATTTAAGGCCGCTGCAAATTAAAAGTATTTTCGCTAAATCGGGTTTAGAAACAACAGTACCGAACGCAAAAAGGCTATTCGGCGTGAAGTGCGAAGCAATCTTTGCGTTTGAATAGTAAGTACATCACACATATCCGCTAGCGATTGAAATGACTTTCTTTAATCTGATGTAGATATGCTCAGCTCCTCCAAATCCAGTCGCCATTCCTCTTTCCTAATAATATCATCATCATAGTTTTTATCCATTTTTAAATGATGTAGCGCATCGCGTTGTACTTGAATCAATGCGAGCATAATTTCATGATAAGCTTTCAAATCTACTTTATCAATATCGCCGTTTTTGAAAGCATTTAAGGTGTCCTTTTTCTCCACTAATGAATGTTGTAATTCTGCTTTTAAATTAACCATTAGCTCATTGTGTGTACATTGGTATTTATAATCGGCCTGCAATTTATCTAGTGAAAGGTTAATTAATTTCAGTCTTATCTGGTTGGTTTGTTCCTGTTCAGAAAGTTTACTTTTAACTTCAGGAATATCCAGGAGTCTAATTACAAATGGTAAGGTAAGCCCCTGTACAACCAGCGTAACAAAAATTACCACAAAGGTGATGAAGAGAATCAAATTTCTAAGCGGAAAAGGAATCTGATCTGAAATCATTACGGGGATAGAAAGTGCAGCTGCCAAAGAGACTACACCTCGCATGCCAGCATAAATTAAGATTACAAAGGAGTGCCAGGTCACATCTTTGTAGCGTTCCCTGGTTTTTTTATTAAACAACTGGGTTATTTGTGAGGTAGATACCAACCATAAAAAACGAACCACAAGTGCTAAAATGCTAATGCCAACACCATAACCAATTGCTTTTGCAATAGGATAATTAGGGCCTAAGCCGTTTACGATATCCGGTAATGCTAAGCCAATTAATATAAACACCACTCCATTAAGCATAAAAGTTAATGAAGACCATACAGAAACCGTTTTAATCCTAGATTGTGAAGTAAGGATAATGTGAGATTGGCTCGAGAGCAGTAATCCGCCAGAAACCACAGCCATCACACCTGACGCTTCGAAATGCTCTGCCACAATATACATGAAATAAGGTGTAAGCAGCGTTAATACGGTATCGATATTGTCTGTTGTGGGTAGCCATCTGTGTATGGCATAAAATATGCCCCCAATGGCAACTCCTATCAGTATCCCTAAACCAGCTACTGATACAAAACTTACAGCAGCATCTTGCATCACGAAAGTACCACTTACAATGGTTGCCAAAGCAAACTTGAATACAATTAAACTGGATGCATCATTTACTAAACTTTCGCCTTCTAAAAGCGCCGTTACGGTTTTAGGTATTTTTAATCCTTTTAAAACTGCCGCTGCGGCAACAGCATCTGGGGGAGAAATAATTCCACCCAATAAAAAACCAAGCGCTAAAGTAAATCCTGGAATAAAAGCCACCGAGGCATAAGCCACCGCAACAGAAGTAATAAATACCAAACCAACCGCCATTAAAAATATAGCACCTTTATACTCCCAAAAATCTTTCCATGAGGTAAACCAGGCTGCTTCGTAAAGTAGTGGAGGAAGGAAAAGTAAAAAAACGATGTTTGGATCTATTTTTAAGTTTGGCATACCTGGAATAAATCCAATTGCCAAGCCGGCTAAAACCAAAAATATCGGATAAGAAATTTTTATCTTTTGGCCAACCATAACCAGAAGCGTTACGCCTAAAAGTAGGATAAGAATTAAAATCAGATTATCATGTAGCATGTTAAGAAAGATATTGTTGAAAGGTTTGCAATAAATTAATTTAGAAAATTGAGATGTAAAAGGGGGTAAATATCTGCATACTTTTTGTCAATTCTACGCATCACCATCACAGAAGTCACTTTTCTTTTCCGGTGAAATAAATAACTCCAAGTAAAACATCGCCGGGATGATCATTTATCATTATCATTTATTCAATTACCTGAAAGCAAAAACTGAGGATCGGCAATGAAAATCAGAATAATAAAAAGGTGCAGAACGGATTAAAGTTCATAATCTTCAATGGTTTTAAAAAACAGTGGGATAAAAAATTGAGGTGATGATCCGATGGTCAAAAATAATAATTTTAGCTCATACTTTAACCGCAGTATTGCAAATCCAAAAACTAAAAAAGGCTGATCAATGCGAAAATCAAACCTTTGTCGAAGTGGTTAATTGGACCATTTACCTTCTTATTAAGACAAATTATTAATTATAGTCGAAACCTTCGGCTTCAGATTTTGAAATAATCAGCTAATTGTCAATATAAAGACAAGATAAATGTTAATAGTGTGTACGT
>NZ_AJLG01000152.1 GCF_000258495.1 Pedobacter agri PB92 | reverse complement strand
TTTCAAAAATGTGATTACTTTTAATTTGGATGAATATTATCCAATGCAGCCAACAGCAGCGCAAAGTTATGTTACGTTTATGAACGAAAACCTTTTCGATCACATTGATATCGATAAGAACAACGTTCACATTCCGGATGGAACGCTTCCTCTAGAGGATATTCCGGCTTTCTGTTTAGATTATGAGAAAAAAATAGGAGATCTTGGCGGCCTGGATATTCAAATTTTAGGTATTGGTCGTACGGGTCACATCGGCTTCAATGAGCCGGGCTCTGCACCAAATTCAGGAACACGTTTGGTTACGCTTGATGATTTAACCCGCCGTGATGCGGCCCGTGACTTCGGTGGAAAAGCTTTTGTACCAACCAAAGCCATCACGATGGGTATCGGTACCATCTTCAAAGCAAGGGAAATCATTTTGATGGCCTGGAGCCGTAAAAAAGCTTCTATCATTAAAAAAGCTGTGGAAGGTGAAATCTCTGGCGATGTTCCGGCAACGTATTTGCAACTTTCGGATCATGTTGAGTTTATTTTAGACACCCCAGCCGCTGCAGAACTGACCCGTTTTGATACGCCCTGGCTGGTTAAAGATTGTATTTGGACCGATGGCTTAATTCGCAAGGCAGTAATCTGGCTGGCCAACACGCTCAAAAAACCGATACTAAAATTAACGGAAGACGATTATAACAATAATGGTATGGCGCAACTGGCTACCGAAAAAGGTCCAGTTTATAACATCAATATTCATATCTTCAATAAATTACAACACACCATTACCGGCTGGCCGGGAGGAAAACCAAATGCTGATGATTCTCAGCGCCCTGAAAGAGCTGAACCTGCTAAAAAAAAGGGTAATTATTTTCTCCCCACACCCGGATGATGATGTGATTTCGATGGGTGGTACATTCATCCGTCTGGTTGATCAAAAACATGATGTTCACGTAGCTTATCAAACCTCAGGTAACACTGCAGTTTGGGATGATGATGCATTACGCTTCGTAGAGTTCAATGTAGATTTCACGGAAAAGATGGGTCTAGACAATACGCATTTGAAAGATCTTTATAACCGAATGCGTGAATTTATCGACCACAAAAAACCTAATCAGGTAGATACGCCAGAGATTCAAACTGTAAAAGGTCTAATCAGAAAAGGAGAGGCAATTGCGGGGGCCCGCTATTGCGGCCTGGAAGATGATCATATTCACTTTCAAGCATTGCCATTTTACGAAAGCGGAAAAAACCAGAAAAATCCGGTTACTGATGCCGATATTGAACTGACCATGGAGCTTTTACAACAAGTAAAACCTGAACAGGTTTTTGCAGCTGGTGATTTTGAAGACCCACATGGAACGCATATTGTTTGCTTTAACATCATACTGGCTGCTTTAACGCGTTTGCGTAAAACCGAAGCATGGGCGCAGGATTGCTGGTTGTGGATGTACCGTGGCGCATGGCATGAATTTGAAACTCATGAAATCGAGATGGCTGTTCCAATTTCTCCTCAGGAATTAGAGCGCAAGAGAAATGCAATTTTCAAGCACCAGAGCCAGAAAGACAGGGCGGTATTTCCTGGCGATGATTCGAGAGAATTTTGGCAACGTGCTGAAGACCGTAACCGTGAAACAGCAAAAGCTTATGACGATTTAGGGTTAGCAGAATATGAAGCAATGGAAGCTTTCGTTCGGTGGAAATTCCAGGATTAAATCTTAACAATACAATCCCCGTCTTACAAAAGAGCGGGGATTTTTTTTTACACAAATTTAGCGCTCTAGATCTTTCTCGTTGACTGCCTTCCGATAACAGTTGGATTCAAAACAATGTGTTCAACGTTCTGGTAAAAGTTTTCCTGTTTAATCATATTTAAAAACATTTTTGCGCACTCCTTTCCCATTTGCGCCGGGTGTTGATCTATTGTAGACAAATTCGGTGTAATGTATTCTGAGAAAACTTCGTTAGCAAAACCAATCACACCAACTTCTGGCGGTGTTTTACCAGCTTCTTTCAGTTTGTTAACTACACCTAACGCTGTAAAATCATCACCTGCAACGATTGCGTCTGGCTGATTATTCATCTGAAGCAATTTTTCAGCCCCCAGTTCACCATCTACAACAGATAATCCCCCATAGATGATATGTTCTTCCAAAACTGGCAACTGAAGATCAGCTAATGCCGCCTTGTATCCCCGCAACCGATTGTTGAAGATTTTAATTTGATGAACAGTCGTAATAAAGGCAATCCTCTTATAGCCCATCTCTATTAAATGTTGTGTGGCTGCATAGCCTGCCTCAAAATCATTTAATGTGATTGTCGGAACATTCAATGCATCATGAACACGATCGAAAAGTATGAGTGGTTTGTTTTGATTAATAATTTCCTCAAAGTGAGCAACATTAACGGTTTCCAACGACATTGAAGCAATAATTCCATCTACTTGTGCTTCGAGCAATGTTCTAACACCATTAATTTCATTATCAACTGATTCGTTTGACTGATAAATAATTATGCGATACCCATATTCTTTTAAACCATCTTCGATACAATGAATAATGGAAGCAAAGAATTGAGCCTGTACACTTGGTACGATTACACCAACGGTATGTGTTTTCCCTGATTTTAATGCCGAAGCAAGTTTGTTTGGACTGTAGTTAAGCCTTTTCGCTGTTTCAGTTACCGCTTTTTTAGTTGCTTCGCTTATTGCAGGAAAACCGCTTAAAGCCCTTGATACCGTTGATACCGTAATATTAAGTGCTTGAGCAATATCGTATATGGTTGTCTTTTTATTCAATTATTAAAGTATTTAAGTACCCGTTTACCATATGAAACCGGCCAAGTAATGTAGGAATTATACTTTAATGATGATGTTCTTTTTATACATAATGTACAACAGCACATAAAAACCAAGCACATAAGTAATGGCCCAAACTAACGAAGCATTGACAGGTGAAAAATATGGCGTGTAAAATGTGGTATAAAACTTTTCTAATAATGCGGTTTTGGTACCATCCGTGTTATTGATTTTTATCAGATTTAAAACGCGGGGCATTAACCCGGCAAGAAAAAAAACAGTTATCGCATTTACCCCATAAACAACAAATGGAGTCGTGATTTTTTTGTAGCCCTGTACATCTATCAGCCAAAAACAAAGTGCCAGTCCTACGGAAGCCAATCCTCCTGCGTATAGCACGTAAGAACTCGTCCAAAGTGATTTGTTTATAGGAAACTGAAGATCCCAAAGCAAGCCCAAAATAATCGCGGCAATTCCCGCCGTAAATAGCCAGGCTACTTTTGTTGCATCTATATCTTTTCTCCTCATCCACACCCCTACCAATATCCCAAATAAACAGGTTCCAATTGCCGGAAGCGTACTTAAAACACCTTCAGGATCCCATGTTTTCGCAGATGCCCAGGTATGAGATTCTGTTAGGATCGCTCTATCTATCCATGCAGCCAGGTTGGTTTCCTTTTCCATATTGGCATAACCGATTCCAGGAACCGGAACGAAAGTCATTAATGCCCAATAAATTGCTAGAATTGATATAAATATTCTGAAAATTGCTTTGTTTGAAAACTTGAGAAAGATAATACTACTGATGATAAATACAATACCAATACGCTGCAAAACACCTAATAAGCGAACGGTTTGAAAAGCTTCGATTAAACTTTTGTCATCGAAAATGACCCCCATAAGCTTTCCAAAAATAGCAAGAAAAAATCCCAGTAAATACAAAATAATTCCACGCTTTAATGCTTTAACAATGGTTTTACTGTGCATTGCCGGATCTGACTTGCTTGTGCTCATTGAAAAAGCAATTGACACGCCTACAATCCAAAGAAAAATGGAAAAATTAGATCAGTTGGCGTGCAACCATTCCATTCGGCGTGTTCCAGTGGCGCATAAATATGCCCCCAACTCCCCGGGTTGTTGACCAAAATCATTGCAGCGACTGTTAATCCTCTAAAAAAATCAAGAGAGAGTAATCGTTGTTTAGGTTCGGTCATGATTGCTAGTTTGGTTGATCAAACTAAATTAAAGCTTTGTGCTTATAAAGCGAAATTAATCACGATAATTCTAAGCTGACCTATTCTTTAGCCAACGGAATTTCTACACCAACAGGACCGCTAGGTTCGCTTTCGTTTTTCAACCGATCAAGGGACGTAACCAGATAGCTATATCTTTTTCCTGCTTCAACGGTAGTATCTATAAATGACAAATAATCTTCGAAGCTGATTTTTAAGATATTTTTCGGATCAAGTGTAGATATTTTCTCACCTTCTGCAAAACGGTAAATTACAAACCCTGAAGCCGTTTCGCCATCCTTCGCTTTTAATGGGTTTTGCCATTTCAAATGCACTCCGTCTTTTAATGCATCTACAGTTAAGGCCTGCGGCTCATTCGGTGGAACTTCATCTAACCAAGGCATTTGCGGAGGCAAGGCCTGATATTTATACAAATCATTTCTAAGCGAATCCGCAACCGATCTGGCTACAGTACTTAGTGATTTTGAACTAAAATAAACACTGCCCTGAATGCGGTTACTTTCCCGGAGATAGCGTACTTGCCTTGGCACTTCAGATAAATTTTTCCAGGCGGCTTCTGCTCTTGAATTTACCAGGTAAGCACCCTGACCAATGTAAACATGCCTGCCATAACTATTATTGCTCCACCAATCTACCAGGGTTCCAAAAGGCGCAACTCTTCTGGTAAATGTAAAATATATCTGTGGGTTAATGTAATCTACCCAACCTTCTTTAACCCATTTACGGCTATCGGCAAAAAGTTCTGCGTAATTCGATAAACCACTTGTGGCAGATCCCTCCGGGTCTTCATATTTGTTCCGCCAGATACCAAATGGACTCACGCCAAACTTCACCCATTTTTTATAATGGTGAATACTGTCATCCAGCTGTTTGATCAGCATATCTACATTGTTTCTGCGCCAATCTCTGATATCAGTAAAATTATTCGAGAACTTGTTAAAGGTAGCAGCATCATTAATGGTTTGTCCTTCAATTTTATACGGATAGAAATAATCATCGAAATGAATTCCATCCACATCATACCCCTTCACAACATCTAAAATTACCTGCACAATATATTCTCGTACATCAGGAATACCCGGATCAAACTGTTTTTTCCCGCCGTAGGTAAAAAACCAATCCGGATGTTTCCGGAAAGCATGATCTTCATGTAAAACGCTACTGCTGCTCATACTTGCACGGTATGGATTAAACCAGGCATGTAATTCCATCCCCCTGAAATGTGCTTCCTTAATAGCAAAAGCCAATGGATCATATCCCGCAGCTGGCGCCAATCCTTGCCTGCCCATTAACCATTGGCTCCAGGGTTCTCTTGATTTGGCATAAAAAGCATCACCGGCTGGCCGAACCTGTAAAATAATGGCATTCATTCCCTGGGCTTTGTGCCTTTCCATAATTCCAATCAGTTCCTGTTTCTGTTGGTCAACAGTCAAACCCGGCCGGGATGGCCAATCAATATTGGTCACTGTAGCCACCCAAACGCCTCTAAACTCTCTTTTTGGTGCAATTTTTGTTAAAGGTTGTGCATTTAATATATATGGTATTACAATAAAGGATAAAAGTGCGTATAGGAAATTTTTAAGCATTATTATGTCTTGTTTTTTATTCAGGATGCGTATTTGTGTTAATTTTAATACAAATCAACATTAGCAATTAAACGATTTTTTTTAAAAACTCTTATAAGTTTATTAAAAATTATAATTTGCGCCCTGCTAAAATTAATTGTATACTCCATTTACCTATGGAACCACAAAAGTATATTAATTTAAGAAGATACAGCATTATTTAAAATGGAACCACAGAAGACTAATAAAGGCGATAGGAACAAAATTTACTTTCTGGTTATTGTAATAGCCGCCCTTATTGGAACAAATGCCTATTTGTTTTTTAAAGATCGACAGCAAAGCGAGAGATTTGTTACGGTAAGTACCGAGAAAGATAAATTACGCTTAGAAGTAGAAAAGATTGAGGTAGAATTGGATAAAGTTGAAGCTTTAAATCTGGATCTAAATGAAAAACTTGTTGAAGAGCAGAAACTGGCGAGAGAAAAAATTGCTGAATTGAAGCTTGCTTTAGAAAAAGGCGAGATTACACAAGGCGAACTCGATAAAGCAAACAGCCAGATCAATGAATTAAAAACTTTTGTAAAAAATTATAATGACCAGATTATCCAGTTACAAAAGGATAATATTTTTCTAAAGAACAGCCGTGACAGTTTAGAAAACACGTTAAGAAACCTGAACAGCAAAACTTCAAATCTGGAAAGTGAAAACTCAACCTTAAATGCAAAAGTAAAAACAGCATCAGCCTTGAAGCTTCAAACTGCAGAAATTGTAGCATTCAGAACGAAATCTAGCGGTAAAAAAATAGAAGTCACAAAATCATCAAGCGCAGAAAAACTAAGTGTTCGGTTTAATATTATTCCGAATGAACTTGCAGAAAAGGGTCATCATAATATTTACCTGAGGGTATTTGATCCGGCCGGAAATTTATTAGCAGATGAAGGTAACCGTTTTGAAGCCGATGGCCAGGAAATGCAATACAGCCATTCTATTTATATCAATTACAATAATGATGACAGCACCTATGTTATCGACTGGAAAAACCCTAAAGCTTTTATTAAAGGTATTTACACGGTGATCCTGTATGCAGATGGAAACACGATGGGCAAAGCCCAGGTTGATCTTCGATAATTTCTATCAAAAATTGATTTAAGCTAAAGGAAACGTTAAATAAAAAGTTGTTCCAAGATCAATTACGGAAGTAAACGTAATCGTTCCACCGGCATTTTCAACAGCTTGCTTAACAAAGGCTAAGCCTAATCCCGTTCCGGAAGATTTAGTAGTAAAGTTTGGCACAAAAATCTTATCATGTAACATTGCTGGGATACCTTTCCCATTATCTTTTATTTCGATGTAAGCATTCGCCTCATCATTATAAATTACCGCAGTAATGCAGCAATGCGATTCATCATCAATAGCTTCAATGGCATTTTTAAACAAGTTATTAAATGTTCTCAGCAATTGGTCATGATCTGCCAGAATGCGAACATACCTGTCAGATTTGTTTAAGACATTGATTTCGACATTGTCGCTGTTTTTATAAACCTGACGAGCCTGTTCAATTACCGGCATTACATCTAGTTTTTCCAGGTTTGTATCCGGCATCCGGGCAAAATTTGAAAACTCAGAGGCAATTTTCGAAAGACTTTCAATTTGTTCAATAAAAGATTTGCTGAATTTGTTGAATTTGTTTTCAAAATTCGGATCGTTCTCTTTCCATGATTTTTCCAAAAGCTGAACACCAAGTTTTAACGGCGTTAAAGGATTTTTAATTTCATGTGCCACTTGTTTTGCCATTTCACGCCAGGCACTTTCACGCTCGGAACGGGCAAGTTTTACGGCACTGGCCTCAAGGGCAGCAATCATGCTGTTATATTCTTTTATTAATGAGCCAATTTCATCATGTCTGCGCCAAACAATGGGCTCGTTTCTTTGTCCGATTCGGGTTCTGCTAATGCTCTCCTGAATAAAAGTAAGCGGACTGGTAATTTGATTGGCCAGAAACACCGCTAAAACTCCTACAGCGACGAAAACAAGGGCATAAATATTAATAAGATTACTTACGAAAAGGGCAATTTTGTCTGAATATTCTTCTTCATTTGAGTAATTGGGTAATCCAATATAGGCAATGGTTTTATTTTGGGCATTTCGGATGGGAGCATAAGCCGCAGCATAAGTTAAACTTCCTATTTTTTCAAAAGGGTTGATATATTCAGATCGCTTTAACTTATCTAAATAAGCGTAAGCCAATGGCCCCATCTTTCTCCCGATTACTTTCGAACTGTACAATTTTGGATAAGTTGTCATTAACAAGTTGCCCTGCGTATCGTACAAGTTTAAATCGGCATTGTTGATATCGGCAAAATTATTAAAATCGGCTACAGCATCTTCATCATTGGTAATCCCGTTACTAAACACCTGCTTCTCATAGTTCTGCTGAACCTTCCTGATTTTATCTTTTATGGAAGCAGTTTGCTGCCCACGGTATTCCCGATCCATGTAGTAATAGGTTACCCAACCTACAATTAATAAAGTAGCCACAACCGATAGCACAATTGAGAGTTGAATTCGGGTTTTGTACAAAATCTTGTTTGCGTTAATCATCAGTGACCGGTTTATACTAAACCAGCCGACACGTTCATCATCTAGATTTTTGATTAACCAAATTAATCCATAAAGTACCAGGGAGAAAATGATGAATACTAAAAAGAAGAAAGATAATGCAGCAAGTCGTTCCACATAATCAACTTTTTGTTTACTGATTACCACCATTTTGCTATTTGTTGGCTTGTAAACTAAGTGACTGTAATCCTGAACCGCATCGCTACTGGTCACGAAATCATCTTTTTTCCCTTTGAAAATATGTCCGTCGAGCGGATAGGTATAATTCCCTGATTGATTTAATAATTTGTTGTTGCTGTAGAGTGCAATTGAATAACCCCTGAAATCCTCATCTCGGATGAGCTTTTGGTCGCCAAGCAGATCGGGTAAACGGTTGTTGTAGTTATAGGGTTTTGATCTGAGTTCAATAACCAGTGAACCCAGTAAATTGCCCTTGTTTACTACAGAAATAATCCCAAAATAATCCTGGTAGCCAAATGTATTATTTACCTGGTAAAAGTAATTCGCACCATCAATTTTAACCGATCCAGATTCAACTAATCCTTTGTATTTTTTGAAAGGTTGCCCATTAGGGTTGCTGATATCTAATCCCGATTTATCATAGGGATAGATTTGATAATCGTATCGGCTCAAGTAACCATCCAAATAGTTTTTAATGTGGTTTTTGAGTACTGCATAATTCGATTTACCATTCTGATTAAAATATCGGATTAAAAATTCATCCTTTAACAACTGTCCTTCCAGACTTCCTAAAGCTACAATTGCATTTGGATCTTCTGACGATTGTACTTTACGGGCTAGAGGCTCTCTTAAGCTACGCTCTGTAATGTCTTTGTATTTGATATATTTAATCGATGTATTAAAGGCCAGGCAAAAGAAAACGATGGCAAACAATCCAACAGAAAACTTTGCTTTTTCATCGTAAATACTTCTGCAAACAATGAAGAGGATGAGTGCAAAAACAATAAAAAAGGCAGTAAAATCAGTGGCAAGCCTGTAAATAAAAATGGCAGCGAAACCAACCAAAAAAATTACTAACCGCTCTTTGTTGGTTACATTTAATTGTTTACTCACCGTAGCCGAAATTACGGTAATTAGATAAATCTGAAACCATACCAGGCAAAGAATTACGATACTTACCCAACTTGTACCGCTTAACTTTAAAATATTAATAATCTCGAAATTGATTTTGGAATTATAAATCAACCCGAAAAAAACCTCATCACTGAAATAAGCTATTGTACCTATAAGGCCTAAAAACAGACCATGGATGATAATACCCAACACTTTACTTTTCCTGATCCAGTTACCAAATTTATATTGCTCCTTATGGTTGTACATAAATAGCAGTAACCATGTTAAGGTAAATACATTCAGTAGAAAATCGCCCAGTGACGGCATCAGGAAACTTTCAGAATAGATCCTGGGGTCAAAAAGATCGAGCGGAAAACGGTGGTTAAACCAGCCGAAGTATAAATCAGAAAGCCTAAACGACAGGAAGAAAACCAGCAGCAATAGTGTTCCCCAAACAATATGTCCCTTCCTTGCAATTAACGAACTTAATGAGTTAAAGAACATGCAAATGCTCAGCATCCCGGCTATAAAGAGCCATAGCTGAATGACAGAGTAATAATCATCAACATAACCCGGCTTTACCTTTAAACCAAAAAGAAACTTATTTTCAATGCTTTTGATGCTATAAACATCTTTATCTATGAACGATGCTAAAGTCAAGAGCTGTGAACTTGACAGCAGCGGATCGAGATCATTTTTGAAGTATTTGGTTTCCTTAAACGGGTATTGTGATTGGATAGAAATCAGAAAGATCAAGCTGAAATCTCCCTGTGTACTTTTGATTACCTCATACCAGCCATTGGAGAAAAATAAAACAGAGCTTCCTTCTTTAATGGTACGGGGATCAATATCGGTTACGCGATAGGTACTCCAGAATTTTAACTGATTGTTTTGGAAGGTGAGTAAGTTAATTCCCTTTACCTTCCGGTAGACGTCTAAAAATTCAATAGCCTCCTTCGGGTTAACATGGAGCTCCTTCGCTTTTTTAACTTCATTTTTATTGCCTAAAAAGGCAGCAACATCTCTTTCCTTAACGAGTAAGTTTTGTTGAACTTCTTTTGCATCACGTTCCAGTAACTCATTTTTGGTGGTAAATCTGCTCAAAGAAATTGAAGTGACAATGAGGCAACAACCTAAAACAAGCAGCAGAAATCTAATTTTTACACCAAAGCTCAGTTTCATCTATTTCGATAAAGATATTAAATATTGATAAAAAACAACGCCATAAACGGTTTGTTTATGGCGTCGAAAAATATTGTTATGTGTGCGAAAGTTAAGCCACAACAGCACTACTGGTTTGTACCTCGCGACTTACTTTTTTCACCAAACCTTGCAATACGTTGCCTGGCCCCACTTCAACAAATTCTGTTGCACCATCTGCAAGCATATTTGATACGGTTTGAGTCCAACGTACAGCGCCTGTTAATTGTTTGATTAGGTTTTCTTTAATTTGAGCAGGATCTGTATATGGTTTTGCATCAACATTCTGATAAACCGGGCAAATTGGAGCCGAAATATTTGTTGCTTCTATTGCAGCCTGTAATTCAATTTTTGCGGGCTCCATCAAAGGAGAATGAAATGCACCACCCACGTTTAGTTTCAAAGCCCGTTTAGCACCAGCTTCTGTTAGTTTAGCGCAAGCCAAATCAATACCTTCAATGCTTCCGGAAATAACCAGTTGCCCTGGGCAATTGTAATTTGCAGGAACAACAACAGCATCAACTTCGGCACAAATTTTCTCAACTACATCATCAGCTAAGCCTAAAATCGCAGCCATGGTAGATGGTTGTGCTTCACAGGCTTTTTGCATGGCATTTGCACGGGCAATTACCAACCTCAAGCCATCTTCAAAACTCAAAGCATTCGCTGCCACCAGAGAAGAAAATTCGCCTAATGAGTGACCAGCTACCATATCAGGCTTAAAATCATCACCTAAAACCTTCGCTAAAATTACTGAATGTAAAAAGATAGCCGGTTGTGTAACATTGGTTTGTTTTAGTTCTTCATCTGTTCCACCGAACATAATATCGCTAATGCGAAATCCAATAATTTCATTTGCCTTTTCAAATAATTCTGCAGCTTTTGGGTTCTCGTAAAGATCTTTACCCATGCCTACAAATTGCGCTCCCTGTCCAGGAAAAATATATGCTTTCATTTAATGTCTTTTATTTACAGGTTTTCTAAAAAGCGTTTTAAAGCGGCTAATCTTGATACCTGATACTTATTACTTGGTTCTAACTTTAATCTAAACTGGCTGTAATTAATCTCAGAAACTCAGCCCTTGTTTTATCGTTACTTAAAAAAGTTCCGGTAAAGGCCGATGTTGTAGTTACTGAATTCTGCTTCTGTACGCCACGCATGGCCATACACAAGTGTCTGCATTCCATCACCACTGCTACACCCATTGGGTTTAAAGTATTTTGAATACAATCTCTGATTTCGTTGGTTAAACGTTCCTGCACCTGTAAACGACGGGCAAAGGCATCTACCACACGAGGGATTTTACTTAAGCCCACGATATGGCCGTTTGGAATGTAAGCAATGTGCGCTTTACCAAAGAAAGGTAGCATATGATGTTCACACATGGAATAGACCTCAATATCTTTAACCACCACCATTTGACTGTAATCTTCCTCAAACATTGCCGATTTCAGAATTTCATCCGGTTTCAAATCATAACCATGCGTTAAATACTGCAAGGCTTTTGCCACACGTTCAGGGGTTTTAATTAAACCTTCACGTTCAGGATCTTCGCCCAGCTGACCAAGAATATCTTTGTAATGCGTAGCAACAGCTTCAATTTTTTCATCGTTATAACGATCTAGTGTGT
>NZ_AJLG01000151.1 GCF_000258495.1 Pedobacter agri PB92 | reverse complement strand
GAGACAGTGAGGTTACAGTTCGGAGTGAAAAGCTGAAAGTTGGGAAGTTGAAAGCTGAAAGTTAGAAGTTGAAAGCTGAAAGTAAAAAGTTGAAAGTTGAAAGTTAAAAGCTAGATAGTTTATATAACATTAAGAGAATTTTTATGCGATTTGCAATTTCCGTCCCTTGGGGAGGTGGCCGCAGGGCGGGGTGGTTTTCATTTATCCAACAAATATAGATGTTACTACTGTTTCCGTTATTGCGAAATCGATTTTTCATCTACTGAAGCAATCTTATTTATTATATTATTTATTAAAGGAGATTGTTTCCCCGAAATGTCGGGGCAGGCTGTACCTCGCAATGACGAGTGCGCTAAACAATGCCTTATGGGAGTTTTTAAGTTTCTTATACAAACAGATTATTCTAAACCTGATTGTAGTGGAAATACTTTTTGTTGCAGGTCTTCGACAGGCTCAGACTGACAATGACAAAAAGATTGAAACGGAAAGCAGGACTGAACCAACAGAAAAGCACAGAAAATTGCTTTTCCAAAAAATAGAAAATTAACTTGGCGTTATTTGCGCCTAAACTTTGTGAACTTTGCGGTGAAATTAAGATTCTTTAACCAAAATTTCTTTGGCCATAATCATCGGAACGCTGATACATTTTTTCTCCATGTAGTTCATTACACGTTCCAGAACCTCACGGGAAGCTTCATCCATTTGACTGATTTCATCGGCAAAAACACCATTTAAAGCGGTATTTTTGATTTCTTTAATCTTCCGGGGAACTTCCTGCATGGCCAATTCGATGCGGCGTTGTTTTAAAACCGTAAAAAACTCTGCAATATTTGTGTTGATGATATCTTCTGCGTGAACCAGTTCGTTGTAACGCTCCTGAATATTTTTACGGGCAACTTCTTTTAAAGATTCTACCTCTATGTAATGAATTGGATTGTTGTGAATAACCGCTGGGGCAACGTCATTAGGGATAGCCAAATCAACGATTACCTTCTTACCGGTATCGCCATTAAGCAATTTTGCGTAAAGTGCCTCATCAATAATAGTTTCTGTTGCACCTGTGCAAGTAATAATCACATCGAAACCTTCCGTAAAGTTTTCTAACTCGGCTAGTGAATAAGCCTTACCATTTAATTCTTCAGCCAAAGTTTCGGCTTTGGAAAGCGTACGGTTAAAAATTGAGAAGTTTGAATACTTATGCTTGTTAAGATATTTCGCAATATTTTGGTTGGTTTCGCCAGCACCAATAATTAATACGCGTGAATTGCCGCACATGTTTAATTCTTTAAGCTTACGATAAGCCAGAGAGACCACTGAAACCGGATTTTTGGAAATATTAGTGTGCGTGTAAACTTCTTTCGCCGTTTTCACTACCCTATCCATAATCATCCGCATGTAATCGCCCGTAAAACCTGCATCGCGGCAATTTTCATAGGCTTTACGTATTTGCGCCAGGATTTCCTTTTCGCCCACAACCAAACTTTCTAAAGAACAAGACGTTCTTAATAAGTGATTAAAGGCTTCTTCGTTTTCATAAACAGTAACATTATCAAGAAAACGCTCCATGAATTCTGGAGGTAAACCCATATCCAAAACAGTAAGAAATTTGGTTACGAATTCTTTATCGGTTTTTTCTTTGGTAAGAAAAACAAATTCAACACGGTTACAAGTACCGATGTAAAAAATTTCGCTAACGGGAAGCTCTGCCTGAAGATTCTTCAACCTGTTATCTAGACTCTCGTCACAAATAACTAATTTCCCTAAAGATTTCAGGTCGATGTGGTGATGCGTAAAAGCTATTACTTTTAAATATTCCAAGTGCTTCCGTTGTTAACTATTATCGGGATACAAAAGTAACACGGTTGGTGCATGTCAACGTCATTAATCTGTAATTTACATTAATTTAGAACGGTTTTAAATAGATGCATAACCCTGACAAACCCAATGTTACTTTCAAAATTCTATTATGGATTTACGCCCTGTTCTATATGCTGGCAGGCTTTAATCATTTTATTTCTACTACCGGATATTATGCAATAATGCCAGAATGGTTGCCGGCTCACAAATTTTTAATTTACTTATCGGGCATTTTAGAAATTTCCTTTGGAATAATGCTTCTTTTTTCTAACACAAGAAAGTTGGGCGCATGGTTAATTATGCTGATGCTTGTAGCCTTTATGCCCGCACATATTTATATGATTCAGAAAGCGCCATTCATGTTGAAGTCAATTGAAATTACACCTTTCATAGCATGGATGCGGATTCCCTTTCAGGCAATGTTTATCTGGTGGGCATGGATTTATACGAAAAAATAGGATTATTTTGAAAAGCAATTTCAGTGGCGTTATTTAATGTTAGTCCCGCTTTTCGCTACAATCTTTTTGTTAACCTCTGTCATTCTGCTCCAATTCCGTCATTGCGAGGAGGAATGTCGTGGCAATCTTCCTCTTAAATCCAACAAAAAGTATTTCCGCTACAATCGGGTTTAGAAACACTGGCTTGCATAACAAACCTAAAAAGAAAATCAGCAAGCTCCATGGGCGCCTCTTCAATGAAACGGAATGGCAAATTGCCGACTCCTCTGCAAACAAAAAAAGGTAAAACTTGAGTTTTACCTTTTTGCAACTTGGGAAGTAAATTATTTTTTTTCTTCTTCTTTTGAGGTTAAATCTTCCCATTTTTCCTCAGCTTGTTCTTTCAAATCTTCAGCCTTTTCTTTAGTTTCTTCCCAGATATCTTCTGCTTTTTCTTTGATATCATCAAAAGTATCTTCTGCCTTGTCTTTAAATTCGTTAAATTTATCCTTCAAACTATCAAAAAATCCGTTTTCTGATTCAGGGTTTGGTGTTTGGTTTTCTGTTGCCATAATTAAAAATTTTATAGCGTAAAACAAACACTATTCCACAACAGCTGTTAAAATATTATGATTGTACAAAATGATTTCAGCCTAAGCGGTGCAGATGGAAAGTTAATTATCGGAGATATTACTTTTGATGATAAAAACCCAAATACGCCAATATTACTTTTTGTTCATGGTTTTAAAGGCTTTAAAGATTGGGGCGCACACAATTTAGTTGCCCGATATTTCGCAGCCAATGGTTATCGGTATATAAAATTCAACTTATCGCACAGCGGCGTACCGGCAGATAATCCAAAAGATGTGAGCGATTTAAATGCCTTTGCGAGTAATACTTTTTCGAAAGAACTCTTTGATGTAAATGCCGTACTTGATTATATTGAAAAGGTTTACGGTAACAACACTAAAGTGAATTTAATTGGCCATAGTCGCGGCGGTGGTTTAGCGATAATTGAAGCCGCTCACGATTTGCGAATTGATAAATTGATTACCTGGAGTGCCATTTCAAATTTTGATAGCCTTTGGAAAAAAGAGCAGGAAGCGGAATGGAAAAGCACAGGCAAAATCTATGTAACCAATGCCAGAACAAAAGAGCAAATGCCTTTAAATGTTGAGCTATTGAAAGATTTTGAAGAAAACGCGGAAACATTAAATATTATCGAAGCTGCCAAACGAATTAATATTCCCTGGTTAATTATTCAGGGGGATGAGGATGTAAATGTTCCTTTCGAAAATGCACAAAAATTAGCCGATGCAAATCCTGGTAGTAGATTAATAAAAATCGAGGGCGCAAATCATGTTTACGGCGCTTCGCATCCTTATGAAAACGAAACCTTGCCGCCACTTTTATTTAAGGTTTGCGAAAAGGTTTTGACATTTTTAGGGGAGTAAATCTTCAGATGATGAGACGAAATTTTTAATTAAGGCACAGCCAGAAAATGTACTTCTGTATGCTAATACAGAGTCAATAGGTTAGAGATTAAACGGTACGTTCAGAATGATAACAGCAATCTTAATCATTGCCTCTGCTTACAAAACCACGCATATCGCTTCCACTCGGACTTTGGAAAATTTCTAAATCAAAATAAGGAACCGCGGCAAGTAAATGGTCAAAAATATCAGCTGCCACCTCCTCGAACTTCCTTAAGCCCTTCTCTTTCGAAAACACGTAAATTTCGATAGGTAAACCATTTTCTGTGGCTTGTAACTGGCGCACCATAAACGTTAAATCGGTATTGATGAAAGGATTGCTTTCTAAATATTTTTCTGCATAAACTCTAAATGTACCAATGTTGGTCATGTGCTTCCCGTTAACCAGATTATTTGGATTTACTGCATTTTCAGCGTTAAACTTGGCAATTTGCAACTGGGTTTCCGTTAAATAATCTTTCAGAAAATCGATGTTTTGCAAACGGGAAATGAGTTCATCATCGCAAAATTTAATGCTCGAGATTTTAATATTGATGTGCCGTTTAATTCTTCTCCCCTCACTTTCTTCCATTGCCCGCCAGTTTTTAAAAGATTCACTCACGATGGCATAACTCGGAACAATGGTTACGGTTTTATCCCAATTACGCACTTTAATTGTAGTCAGGTTAATTTCTGTTACCTCGCCATCAGCACCATATTTTTCGACCGTAATCCAATCGCCAACGCGAACCAAATCAATGGCACTCATTTGTACAGAGGCTACAAAACCTAAAATCGGGTCGCGAAAAACCAAGATAAAAACTGCCGTTACCGCTCCAAAACCACCAAAAATATACAAAGGAGATTGGTTTAATATGATGGAGAGAATCAGGACGAACCCTAAAATATAAATAATGATTTTCGCAACCTGCTTGTAACTTCTGATGGGTTTATCGGCGTATTTCTTGGAGGCCTCCATTATGGAAACCATGGCGTTTAAGAATGCATTGATGGCAAACATTGTGGCTAGCACCACGTAAATTCTGGAAAATATCAATGCATAAAAAAGCCAGTGTTTGAAATCAATAAATACAAATGGAACAGCATTGTAAATAATGTAGGCTCCAAATATTAAAGCAAAGGCTCTGAAAACCCTGAATTCGAAAAGTGCTTTTTGCCAATCGGTTTTGGTTTTAGCACTTCTTACTGCAAAAATAAATACCTGCCTGGTTAAGAATATGGTGATAAAAAGGAATAGTGTTACGCCAATTAAACCAATAAAAAAATATGAATAAACCAGTTCGGCGCCAGAAAGGTCTTTTTCTATCAGCCAGTTTCTGAATTCGCTAAATATGGTTTGAAAGGTTGGAATATTCATTGAGTTAATTTAGTATTTATTGGCTAGAAAAGTAAATTGTATATTGACTTAAGCCATATTGAGCTTGTTAAAAAATATTTACATAGGCTCTTCGAAGACTAACTGCTATGTTTTACACGGCCACCATTTAGAAATAAGCACTTCATCGACTGAAGCAATTTCATTTTGATATCGAAGTAGAAAGTGATTGCTTCGTGCCTCGCAATGACGGCCGTCCTGATTTTGAATCGAATTGATTTCTTAAAAAATAACAGGCTAATCTTTCTCCATCCAATTGCCATCACCTTTTATAATATCAATTAATTCATCCAAGGCAAAAGCTGTATTTACATTTTTCTTAACCACTTCCTGACCACGGTACAAAGTAATTTTATCAGGTCCTGTACCTACATAACCATAATCAGCATCAGCCATTTCGCCCGGTCCATTAACAATGCAACCCATGATTCCAATTTTAAGGCCTTTCAAATGGTCTGTTCTCGAACGAATCAATTGAGTAGTTTCCTGTAAATCGAAAAGCGTTCTACCGCAACTTGGGCAGGAGATATATTCTGTTTTACTGATTCTGGTTCTGGTAGCCTGCAAAATCCCAAAGCTGGTCGAGTTAATTAATGCTAGATTCTGACCTGAAGCATCTATCCAAATTCCATCGCCAAAGCCATCGGTAAATAATGCGCCAAAATCAGTTGATGCATAAAGCTGTAAACTATCTGCATTTAAATCCTCATAAGTTCTTTTAATAATTACCGGAGTTTGAATATTTCTTTCTTGCAAAGCGACAAAAAAAGCCCTCTGCTCTGCCATGCCGTGACTTGCAGTAGTTTTCAATACAAAAACCACATTTATCAACTGATGTAAAGACAAATGATTGAAATGCGCTGCATCAATTTCTACGAAATTTAAATGCTCATCTTTAACCGCAGCTTCGTTGAACTCATCCAAAGAAAATAACGGATGACAGTTATTTTTATCATGAAGTTTCAACCAGGTTTGATAGTTGTAAACCTGTTTTAAATTCCCGGGAAAAGAAAATGAAGGTAAATGATCACCCAAAAAAGCCAAATCGCAGGCCTGATCGGCAAGGTTATATTTATCTAAACCAGCGCTATAATTGTAACCAATAGCATTTAAAAAGTAAGGGTCTTTCAGGTTTTCTTTAGAAACATCAATCATCACAACCGGATGATGGTGACCTCCGATGTGCTGAACACTTTCTGTTGTTCTTCGCGAATATTGGTATGGATTGTAAGTTGGTGATTGTCCTTCGACAAGCTCAGGATGACATACGACAGTATTGCTTTCAACTTTCAACTTTAGACCTTCAGCTCTATTCACATACCTATCTGCCAATGCTTTTGCAACAGGCGCTTCAAATTCCGGATCTTCGGTTAAGGAAACACGAATGGTATCACCCAAACCATCTTCTAACAAAGTACCAATTCCAACTGCCGATTTTATACGGCCATCTTCCCCGTCGCCAGCTTCGGTTACGCCTAGGTGCAAAGGATAGTTCATGCCTTCCTTCACCATGGTTTCAACCAACAAACGATATGCTTGAACCATTACTTGCGTGTTGCTGGCTTTCATCGAAATCACCAGGTTATAGTAATTTTCGGCTTCGCACATGCGGATAAATTCCATCGCAGATTCAACCATACCCCGTGGTGTATCGCCATAATGGCTCATAATTCGATCAGAAAGCGAACCATGATTGGTACCGATTCGCATTGCAGTACCATATTCTTTACAAATTTTGATTAGGGGAACAAACTTTTTATTGATCCGCTCTAACTCCGCGGTGTAGGCATCCTGCGTATATTCCAGGTTCTCAAATTTCTTTTTATCAGCGTAGTTTCCCGGATTCACACGAACTTTTTCCACAATCCTTGCCGCCATTTCCGCAGCATTTGGCGTAAAATGTATATCGGCAATTAAGGGAACATCGTATCCGCGAAAGCGTAATTCTTTTTTGATGTTGGCTAAATTTTCAGCTTCTTTTATACTCGGAGCAGTAATCCGAACATATTCACAACCTGATTCTACCATTCGGATGGTTTGTTCAACGGTTCCAATGGTATCCATGGTATCGGTAGTCGTCATCGATTGAATGCGAATAGGATTATGGCCACCCAATGCGATGTCACCAATCTTTACTTCACGAGTTAGAAACCTCGAATATTGTGTTAAACTATTGCAATATTCTCCTGCTAATTCAGATTTTACCGATATATTTTCCATGCGACTGCAAAGATAAGTATTGTTGGAATGTTTTGATGTTGGAATGTTGTAATATCTAATTATAGAGTTAGTGAATTTTGAATGAGTGAATGATAACTGCAACTTCTGAACTCAAAACTCAATCATTAAAAACTCAATAGTTAATTATATCAGCCTGTCTTTTATCACCAGGCAATCAGCCGCTATATCATGCCAACATTGATTTTTACGGTTTAAGAAACTATATAAGTATCCGAAGAACACTGGAATAACCGATAAAATTTTAGAAAAATTCCTGGCTAATGATCGACCAAATGAAATTTGCGAACCCTCAAGGTCAGTCACCTTGATGTTAAGTATCTTTTTACCGATGGTAGCCTGGGTTTTTGATGCTTCGGCAATGCTTCCATAGATAAGTTTAATGACAAAAATGGATGGAAACGGAACTAAATAAGCCATGATCCGTTGATCTTTACCTTCTATAAAAATGAAACTAAGCAGAATAACGATGCTATAAATTCCGAAAATGATAAAGTGATCAATCACGGTTGCAAGCAATCGCTGATCGAATGCGGCAAAGTACTGAGGGGCTGTTTTTTGATATTTGAAACCCAAAAGCTCACGCAATTCAGGTATTGCGTGAGCCTCTTTGTAATCATCCATACCAGGTTTTCGGATGAATGTATTTGGTGTGATGTTTAAATCACTAAGCTGTGATAAATGATAAGGCCCTTGTGGCTTTCCGTTTATAACTACGGTATATTGATCGTTCATTAGATTAAAATTTAAAGATTTCGGCTGATGCTTTAGTCTTTAAGCTTTCACCTTTGAGCTTCTTAATATCTACTAACCTCAAAGTTACTCAATCCACCATCTAAATTAATAAAGATTTTTTTGGTTGATGTTTTGTAGTTTGATGTTTCATAAACACCATCACTTAATTTTTCAAAACCATCAAAATCTTTGGCTGATAAGCCGGTTTTAGTTTTGATGCGACAACCAGAATTTGTCGGAACTTTTATTTTCACATCGGCTACGCCGGATTTGACCACCACATCGGTAATCGGCAGTAAATCACCAAACTTAATGTCTAAAGCAGCTGCACCACCATCAAAACGAAATGTACGAACTTTGTAATCAGCAAAATCGAAATTTGCCTCGCCTGCACCAAGTTTCATTAAAATATCCCAGTTTGCAGCTTTGTTTAGCTTGAAATTTACATCATTCCCGCTATCACCAAACTTCCATTTGCTTTTTCTATCGTCCATGCTAAAAGTTAACACGGTTGCCGAATCGGTAATGAGTTTTTTCAATGAGAAATTTCCATGTCTTTTCTTTACATCAGCATTGATCAATTCAGCAGTTTCTCCATCTAAATTGAATGAAATACCTCCACCTGAAATATTTAAAACTGTTTTTTTAGCATTTTCAGTCGCTACAAATGGCTCAGCTAATTTCAAACTATTAAACGCCGTATCATTGCTATCCTCATCGTTGTCATCATCACTGTCATTATCATCAATACTAATATCAACATCCTTTTTAAATTTATTGCCCCACCAGCCACTTCGATCGGGTTCCTGCTGACCTTTAAAAAACAAAAATCCTAAAGCAACAACCAAAACCGCAAGGGATACCATGCTTCCGGCTTGTGAATTATTTCTATTGAATAAAATGTTAACACCGGCAATGATTAAAAATATTGGCCAAAAACTCCATACGTTGCGCCAGTAAAAATCAATGATACCAAAGTTTTCGAGTAGAAGTACACCACCAATAAAAAGCAGTAAAATACCCCATATTAATCTATCTAATTTCATAATGTTTATGCTTGAGGGTTATTTGATGTTGAATTATTGTCGTTTTTTGTTTCTTCCCCGGGTACTACTGTCTCCGAAAAATCAGCGGCTTTTTTCTGCTCTTCCTGATTTTGTTGGTTTTGAAAAGCTGCCCATTCATTTTTTCTTTTAGATTTCGCGATAATGCTAATCCCCAAGGCAATAAAAATCAATGGCCACATGAATTTGAAAAGATTTCTAATGGTGAACCATTGGGGAATAAAATCGAGTTCATGCATTAAAAAGAAACATCCTATTACCAATAAAAGTAAACCAGCTATTGTTCTGCCTGCATCATTAGATTTATTTACCCTGTTAAAATCTGGCTGTGTTTCAAATGGTTTTTTCTCAAAATCATTTACCGGCTGAGACCAGTTGGTATTGCCTGTGGCTGAACCTGAAAAAGGATCTGGATTACCAAAGGGCGGTGTATTGGGATTGTTTTTGTTAAAATAATCATTAAATTTTGAGAATCTTACTGCCGGATCGTTGTTCACCGGAACAATTATCCACATGATGATATAGGCGATTAAACCGCCGCCTGCCATAAATATGGTTGATAGTACAAATAATAGCCTAACGATGGTAACCTCAACCTGCATGTAATCTGCAAGTCCTGAAGCTACACCGGCAATCATCTTATCGTGTTCATTTCTAAAAAGCTTCTTTTCCATAACGCTGTTCATTTTGTGTTTAAAAATTCAGTGGCGTAATTAAAACCTCATCAACGTTAACCCCTTTACTTAAGTTTAAAATGGTGTACAAAGTTTCTGCTATATCTTCGGGCTGAACAAATTTTTCATCTGGTATGGTTGTTCCTTCCCATGATGAAGTTTTGGTTGAGCCCGGCAAAAAAGCAGTTACTTTAACGTTGTGTGGCGCTAACTCTTGCCGCAATACATTGTTAAGACTTAACATCGCTGCTTTTGTTACACTATAACTGCCACCATTTTCAACGGGTGCTTTACTGGCTACTGAACAGATATTAAAGATGTGCCCACGATGCTCTGAACGCATTTTTTTTCCAAAGAATTTGCTTATGTAATAGCTTGCATTAACGTTTAATGATTGCTGCATTTCAAAAGTTTCATCATCCTCATCAAGCAAACTACCAGGAATATAGGCGCCCACATTATTTACCAAAACATCGGCAAAACCAAATGCTGAATCTATTTGATCTAGAAATTTGAGTACCTCTTCCTTTATTGAGCAATCCACTGAATAAATCAAAATTTTTTGATCCGCATCAAATAATTCATCCCGTAATTGTTCAAGTTCTTTTAAACCTCTGGCTACTAATGCCAGTTGGTAGCCTTGTTGCCAAAGTTTAATTGCAATAGCCCTTCCAATTCCTTTTGTTGCTCCTGTGATTACAGCTTTCATCGTGTACGGATTAGTTTTTGTTAACAAAAAACCATATTTATATTGAAAACCACGAATATTTTTGTAATTATCAAAGAGGGTCAACTTTTTTATCGTTTCTTTGTAGTACTATAAATGATCATTTAAATTAAGCAATACATACGGAATGAATTTTACCAATTTCGGCAGATACATCCTGCTACTTAAGTCTGTATTCAGAAAGCCGGAAAAACTGAAAATATACCTTAAAGAGATCGCCAAACAAATGGATTATGTTGGTGTGGGCTCTTTAGGACTTATTGCCATCATCTCTACTTTTATTGGTGCCGTAATGACTTTACAAATTGCTTTCCAGCTGGTTAGTGATTTTATCCCAAAAACAATTATCGGTTCTGTTAACCGTGACTCTAGTATTTTAGAATTAAGCCCTACCATTAGCGCAATAGTTTTAGCCGGAAAAATAGGTTCAGCAATTTCATCAGAAATTGGTTCGATGCGTGTTACTGAGCAAATTGACGCTTTAGAGATTATGGGAATTAACGCCCCGGGTTATCTGATTCTTCCGAAAATTATTTCAGGAATTACAATGGTACCGATGCTGGTGATCATTTCAATGTTCTTAAGTATTTCTGGTGGTTATATTGGGGGCTCTATTTCAGGTGCTGTTACTCCTGCAGAATATATTCAGGGTATTACAACCGATTTTAATCCTTATACCATTACCGTAGCGCTGGTTAAGGCTTTTGTTTTCGGCTTTATTATTACTTCCGTGCCAGCATACGAGGGTTTTTACGTTCGTGGCGGGGCTTTAGAAGTTTCACAGGCAAGTACCAGAGCAGTAGTAATTAGCTGTATCTCTATTCTTGTTTGCGATTACCTGGTTACTCAATTGTTATTATAATGATCGAAGTTAAAGATATATACAAATCATTCTCCGGAAACGAAGTTTTAAAAGGCATTTCCGGAAAATTTGAAGAAGGTGTTACCAATTTAATTATTGGTGGATCTGGCTCAGGAAAAACGACTTTGCTCAAATGTATGGTCGGTTTACACCAGCCTGATTCAGGATCAGTACTTTACGACGGTCGCGATTTTACCCCAATGACCTACGAGCAACGCATTGAAGTTCGTAAAGAAATCGGGATGCTTTTTCAAGGATCAGCTTTGTTTGATAGTATGACGGTGGAAGATAATATTATGTTTCCATTAAACATGTTTACCGATCAAACCAGGGCAGAAAAAATTGAGCGTGTAAATTTTTGCCTGGAAAGGGTTAATCTGGCCGGAAAAAATAAACTGTTCCCGGCAGAACTTTCAGGGGGGATGAAAAAGCGTGTGGGTATTGCCCGGGCCATTTCTATGAATCCCAAATACTTATTTTGTGATGAGCCTAACTCAGGTTTAGATCCAAAAACTTCCATTGTAATTGATGAATTGATTCAGGAAATTACCGAAGAGTTTAAAACGACAACCATTGTGGTAACCCACGATATGAACTCCGTAATGGGTATTGGCGATTACATCTTATTTTTACACGAGGGAAAAAAATTCTGGGAGGGCAGCAACAAAGAAATTGCGCACACGGATATTCAGGAGCTTAA
>NZ_AJLG01000150.1 GCF_000258495.1 Pedobacter agri PB92 | reverse complement strand
CTAATGTAGTGTGTGGGATTTCTAAAATGCATAACGGTGAAATATTTTGCGGTTTAATTAAAGCCAGGTCATAGTTTGCTGTAAAGTCATTCCAGATTGAAGGAGCAACATATTCTGCGTAACCGGTTTGGTTAATTACATCCAGCGTTAAAGGAAAGGCTTCAATACTGTTATAATCCAGTTTGATCTTATTTTGAGTGCAATATTCGAAACTTAATATAAAATTTAATCCTGTTCCAAGACCAACCTCCAAAATCGAAATCTCGGATTTTCCTGCCGAAGCAAATTTTAAACCTGCATCAATAAAAACATGTTTACTTTCTTGCAGAGCGCCGTGTTTGCTATGATAATGTTCGCCAATGGTTTCGTTATAAAGTGTATTTGAACCGTCGGCAGTTGGGGTAATAATATTCATTTGCAAAGATTTTGATCAGGACTTAGATAATGATGAAATTTTAAAATTCTTGTGAAGAATTACTACTTTCGTTTTGGCATTACAGTTGGTGCAAACATAGTAAAATTCGAGCTTGTTTACCCTAAACCCTAAACCCTAAACCCTAAATGGATATCGAATCTTTCAGAGAATATTGTTTAAGTCTGCCGGGCACAACAGAAGGCATGAAGTGGGATCATTTGTGCTTTATGATAGAGGAAAAAATATTTGTTATCGCAGATATTGATACTGGAAGCAGCTTTTCTATCAAGTGTAATCCGGATGATTTCGACGCATTGACCGCCAGGGATGGAATCGCCCAGGCATATCACTTAGCCAAGCGTCAATGGATTCAGGTTGAAAATCTTGATGTTTTGAATGATAAAGAGTTAAAAGCTAGAGTAGCAGATTCGAGAGCACTGGTTTTAGCGAAGCTACCAAAGAAAACCCAGGCTAAATACGCCTAACTTTCTTTCAGTTAACAGCGCAAAATCCGTTCGCTTACTGTTTTGAATCATCTTTTTTTATCCCGGCATCGGCATTAAGCTCTTTGGATTTTAAAATATTGAAACGGTACATTTCCTCTATGCCGACAAGCTTCCTGCTGCTTTTTTCTATATCAGTATCTTTTTGCCATAAATACGGACGGAAACTGTAAGTTTTAGTTCCATCAAGGTTAGCAATAAATTGATCCCAGGTACTCCAGCGCAAACCTTTGTAAAACTTATTTAAATCGCTGTCAAAACAAAAAACTAAAAATTCTCCATAACCTGCACCAAGCGGTTGCCAGGTTAAAGTGTTAGGTTCGAGATAATAAACATTTTTTACATCTGGTCCTAAGCCCCCGTAATTAATTGCGAAAAAGCCACCAATGGCGTCGTCAGCAATTAATAAATAAGGAATTTTATCGCCATATTCTTTTATTGTTTTCTCCTTGTTCCAGCTTGCAATATCCCTGCTCAACCGCTCACTGCCCGATCCTAAAATCCTGATCCAGCCATTATCAACCATAATTCCGCCAGTATTGTAAATTACTGAGCCTAAAGTTGCGTAGGTAGATACCTGGGCATTGTATAAAGTTTCTTTTGCTTTCGCTGAATCAACAGGTAGAACTTCCACTTTATTTTTAGCAGACTCAATCCATTTTTTAACCAACGGCCAGGCCGGATCGGTCTTATTAATCAGCGCATCTAAACTTATTAAGTTATTCTGAGCGAAGCCTGAGAATGAGATGAAAGATAAGGCTATGATAAAGAATGATTTGACAATAGATTTCATGCGAAGGGAACTTAAATTTCTCAAAGATAGAATGATAATTAAGAATTTCAGAATTGACGGCTATTAATTAACGCAAAAACGTCCCGAATAATCGGGACGTTTGCATTATAGGTTTGATATTCCTCTCTGGGATGAAAAACTTTTGAGGTGTTAAAGGATTCACGATGAAACCTTTGCAGCTTTAATCTTTAAACCCAAAGCCTTGAAACTACCACATTCTGATTCTGTCTTCTGGTTTCTTGTATAATTTATCACCTGGTTTCACATCAAATGCATTGTACCACGCATCCATATTTACTGGTGCACCAATGGTACGGTATGGTCCAGGAGAGTGTGGGTCGGTTTTAATTAATTGAGCAGCACTTTCTGGTAAAATATTACCTCTCCAAACTTGTGCCCATGCTAAGAAGAAACGTTGATCTGGGGTAAAACCGTCAATTTTCTCGTTGCTCTGACCTTGTTTAGTCATCTTGAAAGCGGTATATGCGGCATTTAAACCACCTAAATCGCCAATGTTTTCGCCCATTGTTAATTTACCAATAACATGAATAGTGTCTAAAACAGTATAAGCATCAAATTGCTCGCCTAAAGCTTTGGTTTTCTCCTCAAACTTTTTGCGATCTTCTGCAGTCCACCAGTTTTTCAGGTTTCCTTTTGCATCATACTGGCTTCCGCTATCATCAAAACCATGGCTCATTTCATGTCCGATTACTGCCCCAATGCCGCCATAATTCAAAGCATCATCCGCATTTGGATCGAAGAATGGAAATTGTAAAATTCCGGCAGGGAAAGTAATTGAATTCATTGTTGGGCTATAAGAGGCATTTACCGTTGGCGGCGTCATACCGAAACGGGTGCGGTCAACTGGTTTACCCAATCTGCTCACGTTCTCATTGTAACCCCAAACACTCGCATTACGTAGGTTTTGAAAATAAGTAGCTCTGTTAATATTCAAGCCAGTATAAGTTTCCCACTTTGTGGTATAACCTACTTTTGGCTCGAAAGCTGCAAGTTTTTCAAGCGCTTTTTTCTTGGTTTCATCGCTCATCCACTCTAAACCTTTAATTCTGATTTCGAAAGCCTTACGTAGGTTTACAATCATGGCATCCATACGTGCTTTCGCTTCAGGTTTGAAATATTTAGCCACATAAAGCTGACCTAATAATTCGCCAATCGTGCCATCAGTTAATGATGACATGCGTTGCCAGCGTGGGGTTTGAACTTTTTGACCGGTTTGTGCCTGTGTAAATGCGAAACTTGCTTTTACAAATGGCGAGCTTAAACTACCTGCAGAACTTTTTAATACATTCCATGCTAAGTAAGTTTTCCAATCAGCAACAGAAACTGATTTTAACATACCATCAAGGCTAGTCATAAATTTCGGTGATGAAACTAATAAAGTATCCTGACCTTTAATTTTAAACTTAGTTAAATAAGTCGACCAGTTTATTCCTGGCGTTTTACTGTTCAGTTCTGTAACTGTTAATTTATTATAAGTTGCATAAGGGTCACGCATTTCCAAGCGGCTCATTTGCGCTTCAGCAAACTGTTTTTCAATTTTGAAAACTGTTGCAGCCTTTTGTTTTGCTTCTTCTGGCGTACTTCCTGTTAGCGAAAATAAAGTGGTAATGTAAGTATCGTAAGCTTCACGGATTTTTACGCTTCGGGCATCGTCTTTTAAATAATAATCACGATCTGGCAAAGTAGTGCCACCCTGGCCAATGTTAACCATGTACTTATTAACGTTTTTACGATCCTGGCCCACACCAAGGCCGAACATTGGGCTGCCAATGCCACTCACACGCATGTAAGCAACCTGATCTAAAACGCCCTGAACATCTTTAATTTGTTTAATTTTTTCTAAATCGGCTTTAATGGGCGTGTAGCCTAATTTTTCGATGGCAACGGTATCCATTGCTGCAGCAAAGAAATCGCCAACACGGCGTTTTACCGATCCAGCAGGTGCAGATTTATCAGCTGCAGCTTCTTCTACCAGCGATTTAACCGCATTAATATTGAAATCACGTAGTTCATTGAATGAGCCCCAGCGTGTCTCTTTTGCCGGAACAGGATTGTTTTTTACCCATGTACCACTTGCATAGGTGTAGAAATCATCGCCAGGCTTAACGGATAAATCCATGTTTGCAGGGTCGATAAATTTTTTGGTAGTTTGTGCATTTGCAGAAAAGCCAGCAGCGACTATACCCAGTGCCGCAAAGTATCTTTTCAAGTTTTGGTATTTCATTCGCTTAATTAAGTTAGTTATAACAGCGAAATTTATGAAATACTAATTAATACTGAAACAATATATTAAGAATATTACTTGTTAAACCAGTAGTAAATTTTTGCTAAACCCAGGCGTCTAATGAATTCAGCAGGCGAGAAATGGAATTTTAAGGATTTCATGGTTTTTGAATCTTATTACAGTATTAACATTTTTTAACATCTTTTATTGTGTGCTTGTAAAAATTTTGATTATTAAGAATGATTCAGAATAAAGCGTTAATTTTGGGAGAAGGCTGATATCTTTATAAGCCTTGAAAACGAACGTTTGTTGTTTCATCGCATTTTTAGTCCCGCTTTTTGCTACAACAAAAGCAGAAAAGCTTTTGGTTTTCGCGGCAATCGGGTTTATTAAACTTAAAACAATGCACCTATTTTGCCATCTAATCCGAGAAAGTGGTTCCAATGTTAAATCACGGTAAAATGATAGCAAAAAAATAAACCGAGAAGTACCAAAAAACTGCTTTTCAAAACGCAAATAAATGAGTCATTCACACGATAACGAAGATAGCTGTTGTAGCAGCAAGGCACACAACACGAACACCGCCACGAAGACGGCGATGAGCATGACCATGATCATGGTGGGGATCCATCAGCATTTAAAACTTATTTACCTGCAATAATTACTTTAGCGATGCTGCTTATTGGCATTGCCTTCGATAATATTTTTAAAGTTGAGGCTTTTAAAATCATTAGGCCATATTGGTATATCGTGGCTTATCTGCCTGTAGGAGTTCCCGTTTTAAAAGAAGTTTGGGAAACATTTAAAGCGAGAGATTTTTTTACAGAGTTTTCGTTAATGTCTATTGCTACCATCGGTGCTTTTGCAATAGGCGAATATCCGGAGGGCGTAACGGTAATGCTTTTCTATACCATAGGCGAATTGTTTCAAATGGCTGCTGTAAACCGGGCGAAGAGAAATATATCTGCCTTGCTCGATGTTCGGGCTGATGTGGCCCATGTTTTAAGAAACGAAAAATATGAAAGTGTTAGCCCCGAAAAAGTAGCGATTGGCGAAACCATTCAAATAAAAGTAGGAGAAAAAATTCCGCTGGATGGGGAAATGTTATCAGAAAAAAGCAGTTTTAATACCTCAGCCTTAACGGGAGAAAGCAAACCCAAAACCATTAATAAAGGCGAAAGTGTTTTGGCCGGCATGCTGAATTTGGATAAAGTGATCGAAATAAAAGTAACGAAAGCTTTTGCCGATAGTGCGCTGTCCCGCATCCTGGAAATGGTTCAAAATGCCACTACCAGGAAAGCCAAAACTGAACTATTTATACGGAAATTTGCGAAGGTTTACACACCAATTGTTTTTTTTCTGGCACTTGCTTTAGTTACCATACCTTTTTTGGTTTTGGGAAGCAACTATCATTTCCAAACCTGGCTATACCGTTCGCTGGTTTTTTTGGTTATTTCCTGCCCCTGCGCTTTGGTGATTTCTATTCCGTTAGGGTATTTTGGTGGAATAGGGGCAGCATCTGCGCAAGGAATTTTATTTAAAGGCTCTAACTTTTTAGATTTAATTACTAAACTGAATACCGTTGTAATGGATAAAACCGGAACACTTACCAAAGGTGTTTTCAAGGTTCAAAAAGTAGAAAGTAAGATCATTGAAGATGAATTTTTGAGTCTGTTAGCCGCTGTCGAAGCGAAATCTACGCATCCGATTGCAAAAGCAATTGTAGAATATACCCGGAACAATAAAATTCATCCTGCTGAAAATATTGAAGAGATAGCAGGAATGGGGTTGAAAGGCAATGTAAATGGTAAAGTTGTGCTTGCTGGTAATGCGAAACTTCTGGAGAAATTTAACATCAGTTTTGATCCTGAAGTTGCAGCAATTGAAGAAAGTATTGTTATGGTTGCAGTTGATGGACAATACGCAGGTTACATTTTAATTGCCGATGAAATAAAAGAAGATGCTGCGGAAGCGATTAAACAATTGCATGCCAATGGCGTAAAACAGGTGGTGATGCTGAGTGGAGATAAAACATCCATTGTTAAAAAAGTTGCCGGCATTTTAGGCATAGATACTTACTTTGGTGATTTGTTGCCGGAAGATAAAGTTGCAAAGCTAGAAGAAATTAAGCAGGATAAAACCAGGGTAGTTGCTTTTGTTGGTGATGGCATTAATGATACGCCAGTGTTGGCCATTAGCGATATCGGCATGGCAATGGGTGCGATGGGTAGCGATGCTGCAATTGAAACCGCAGATGTAGTGATTCAAACAGACCAACCCTCAAAAATTGCTACTGCTATTAAAATCGGCAAGGCTACAAAAAACGTTGTGATTCAAAATATTGTGCTGGCTTTCGCGGTAAAAGCCTTGGTGTTAATTTTGGGTGCCGGAGGTTTAGCCACCATGTGGGAAGCTGTTTTTGCAGATGTTGGTGTGGCATTGCTGGCTATTTTGAATGCCGTTAGAATTCAAAAAACGAAATTCTAAATCTACAGATTAGTCATTTGGTTATAGCGGATCCGATCCAATATCTTGCCCTAAAGAATAAACCCCATCGAGAGTTCAGTGTCATTAATGCCTCTTTAATTTACTGTTATGCTAATTATCTTTATTGGCTTATAATGATCTGGTAGAAATTATCTAAGGCAAAGATTCTCAAAATACTGAAACTTCGCGTATGCATCAGGATATTTTAGTCACAGCAGGTAACTTTTTGCAAAGCCAATAGTGTAAAAATATTTTAGCCAGTTTTTTTAACAGTTACATATCATATTTTCCGAACGATTAGTTGCTGCATGGCGGTGAAAAATTCTAAAAATGGCTCTGGCATGAAAACTTTAAATGTCAAAGCATTGGTCTATTTCCGCCATGCGTGCTATCGCAAAACAATTAATCTAAATCCATGTTATCTTAACTTAAAATTTAGATTAATGCAAAATCAGACGATTATTCAATATTTCCATTGGTATTATAACGAAGAACAAAATTTATGGACTAAAGTAGCACAAGAGGCTGCGCATCTTAACGAAATTGGAGTAACAGGAGTGTGGTTACCGCCTGCTTATAAAGCAAGCACAGGTGGATATTCTGTTGGTTACGATGTTTACGATTTATTTGATTTAGGCGAATTTGACCAAAAGGGAAGTGTAAACACACGCTATGGTACAAAGCAAGAATACATCGACGCGATTAAAGCTTTGCAAGATCAAGGAATCTCAGCCTTAGCTGATATTGTTTTTAATCATAAAGCAGGTGGCGATGAGCTGGAAAAAGTGCCAGTTAGAACAGTAAATCCTGATAACAGGAATGAATTTACGAGTGATGTATTTGAAATTGAAGCCTGGACTAAATTCACCTTTCCAAACAGGGCAGGTAAATATTCAACCTTTATCTGGGATCATCAATGTTTCAGCGGTGTTGACTGGGCCGAAGATTTGAAGGAAACTGCCATTTATTCTATCCAAAATCATGTGGGAGGAGGTTTTGAAGAGGTCCCCTCAACTGAACTTGGCAATTACGATTACTTAATGTTTAGCGATATCGATTACAGAAACCGTGCTGTAGTAGAGGAACTTAAATATTGGGGAGAATGGTTGGTAGAAACCACCAATATTGATGGGTTCAGATTAGATGCGGTTAAACACATCAATCCTGATTTTATCAAAGAGTGGATTGACCACCTGGAAGAAAAATATCAACGTAAGTTTTTTATTGTTGCCGAAGACTGGAATGTAGAAAATACCGAATCGCAGGAAGAATATCTTAGATTGATGGAGGGAAAAACTCAAATTTTCGATTCTTTACTTCACCATAACTTCTTCCTGGCCAGTAAAGATGGGAATGGGTTTGATATGCGTACCATTTTCGATAATACCCTGATTTCTATTTCGCCCGAATTGGCAGTTACGTTTGTTGATAATCATGATTCGCAGCCGCTACAGGCTTTAGAAAGTTATGTCGAATTTTGGTTCAGGCCAATAGCATATTCCATTATCTTATTAAGAGAACAAGGAATTCCATGTCTGTTTTTTCCCGATTTATATGGCGGGATTTATGATGATAAAAATCCAGAAGGAGAGGATACACACGTTGATTTAGCGATTTTACCAGGGCTGGAAATTATGAGTAAAGTTAGGGCTAACCTTTCTTATGGTGAACAACGCGATTATTTCGATCATTCAAACTGTGTGGGTTGGACCAGGGGAGGAGATGAGGAACATGAAAATAGCGGAATTGCTGTATTGTTAAGTACAGGCGATGAGGGATTTAAAAAGATGGAAGTGGGGCAAAATTTCGCTGGAAAAACTTTTATAGATGCTTTAGGTCATAGAGAACAAGAAGTTGTCATCGATGAAAGTGGCTGGGCAGAATTTCATTGTGATGCGGGAAGTGTTTCGGTTTGGATTTTAAAAAATGATTAATTTTTAATCGTTACAATAAAGTTTGTTTAGCCTTCGGATTACAAATTCCGGCTAACAGTTTGATAAAACGAAAGGTCGAGATTACAAATCTCGACCTTCGAAAATTACAAGAAATTATCTTCCTGTCTGTAAGCCTGAATTACCGCTAATTCTCCAGCTTTATCTGGTCTTGAATTTCCGTGTTCCATGCCCATTACACCTTTGTAGCCTTTGCTATGTAAATGCTTGAATATGTTTTTATAATTAATTTCACCTGTTGTTGGTTCTTTTCTGCCAGGGTTATCTCCAATTTGCACGTAGGCAATTTCGTCCCAACAGCGATCAATGGTTTTAATTAAATCGCCTTCGGTGCGTTGCATATGGTAGATATCGTAAAGAATTTTGCAGGAAGGACTTTTTACCGCCTTGCAAACTGCATAAGTCTCATTGGTTTTCTGGAGAAATAATTCAGGAGTATCGCTTAAAGTTTCTAAAACCATTATTAAACCGTGAGGTTCGAAAATTTCGGCTCCTGCACGCATTGCATCAATCACATTTGCAAACTGATTTCCGTAAGGTAAATTCCTCTCATAAAACCCAGGTACAACCGTTAACCATTTGGCATTACAACGTTTAGCAGCTTCAACTGACTTTTTACAGGTTTCTACAAACTTATCTTTAAACTCCTTTTTTCCGGTCGTTAATGATGTTTTCCAGTTGTCTCCTCCATCAACCACAAAAACACCCATCCGCATACCAAGCTTAGCTAATAAATTTCCAATTTTTTCCTGCTCATCAATTGGCCTGGCCAAATATCCATTATCTTCAATAGAGCGAAAACCTTTATCATACATAAACTGGATCTGATCGAGAAAATTTTTTCCGGCATGGTTTGCAAACATTCCCTGGTGCGGGGCGTAATCCATGTTAAAAGGCTTGTCAGCTATTTTTACGCTAGCTTTTTCAGCTGCAAAAGAATCTGTGATGCCAATGCCTGAGGCTATTGCAGATGCTGTGAGCAGACTATTTTTTATAAATTCACTCCTTTTCATTTGTTGCTTTATTAGGTGTACGGGTCGCTAATTTTTTATTAATTTCTTAAATCCGCTTGATAAAGTATCTGCAACAGAACCGTCTTTTTTATGGTAAACAAAATATGCTTCCAAATCTTTTCGTTTTGCTACAAAACTTAAGGCTTCCGTTAAGTGCATACCCATCAAAGCGTTGTCATACCCATCGGCAGTGATGGCATTTTTGGCATAAACAGTTACACTGATCATTTCATTTTCAATAGGATAACCTGTTTTGGTATCAATCAAATGAGAGAATTTTTTGTTTCCGTTTTGATGGTACTTTCTGTAGTTACCTGATGTGGTAATTGCTCCGGTGTTAAGTGTCGCAATGTGTCTGATTACCGGAAATCCATTTTGGTCAGGGCCTTCAATGCCGATTTTCATTGGCGTTCCATCTGGTTTCGGACCCAATATCCTAATCTCTCCGCCTAACTCCGCCACATAACTTTTGATGCCTTTTTTGGTCAGGTAATCTGCTATTAAATCTACGCTGTACCCCTGCGCAATTCCATTTAAGTCGATTTGGACACAAGGTTTCGTTTTGGTTAGTTTGCCTTTATTCAGCTTCAAATTTTTCATTCCAATGCATGTCAATATCGATTTTGTCTGTTGATCACTAGGAACTATTTTATTCTCCGTTGGGCCGAAGCCCCAGGCTTGAACTAAAGGAGCAACCGTGATATCGAAAATGCCCTTGGTGTCTTTGTTGATCTCAAAACTTCTCTTTAAAACATCATTTAGAAACAAATCCGTTTCTATTTCATGTTCTGCAGAATTGAACTGGGTAATGAGTGAGTTTTTTTGGTATAAAGACATCGACTGATCAATTTTACCAAGTAAACTATCAATGCTAGTTTTGGTAACCACACTATCTGTTGCGTAGTACATGATGGTATAATCGGTTCCCTGCGCAAATCCATGGATTTTATATTGCTTTTGATCGTTTATCAGAAACAAATAGTAAAAGAATGGCAGACAAAGAAACCAGGTTTTAACCATCATGTTAACTTACAAAACTTTAGTTTTCCCAGGCATCGCAATCGGATAAAGTCCATTCGCATCTGGCATCAATTTCGGATTGGCATCCCAGGCGAAGCGTTCCGGCATTAAACTATTATTGGCGGCCAACGCTTCATCCCATTTTATGGTTTGTCCGGAATAGGTGGCATAGCGACCAATAATTCCGGTCAGGGTGCTGTGTGCGCCATATTCTGCATTGTCAAATTTGTATTCGCCCTTTGAAATGGCATCGAAAAGTTCATCGTGCTCAGTTTGATAAGGGTTGGCGTTTCCCTTGGTGTTGTGATTATAGATTACATTTCCTTTCCAATCCCAAAGTTTGGCCTGGTTACCAGCAGATAAATAAATTTTACCTTTTGTACCCTGGAAAGTTTCATCAACACGGTTCGGAACACCTTCGAAATGTTTACACTGACTGTAGATTACTGACCCATCGGCATAGGTTAATTCTACTGCATGGTTATCATAAATTTCACCGTAATCTTTCCCGGTTCTCCAGGCTCTGCTTCCTGTTCCCTGAACGGAAATTGGGTGGGTTCCTTTAATCCAGTTGGCAATATCAATATTATGAACATGTTGTTCTACAATATGATCGCCACACAACCAATTGAAATAATACCAGTTTCGCATTTGATATTCCATTTCGGTTTGGTTGGCTGTTCGTGGACGTACCCAAACGCCGCCACTGTTCCAGTAAACCTGGCCCGATACGATATCGCCAATGGCACCTTCCTGAACCCGCTTCATCGCTTCCCGGTAATTGGCCTGATAACGTCGCTGCAAACCCACAACCACATTAAGTTTTTTACTTTTTGCAATTTCTGCTGCAGCCAAAACTTTTCTAATTCCGGGCGCATCAACGGCAACGGGTTTTTCCATAAATACGTGTTTACCCTGTTTAATGGCTTCTTCAAAGTGGATGGGTCTGAAACCTGGAGGGGTTACCAGCAGTACAACATCAGCGAGCGGGATAGCTTTTAGGTAAGCATCAAAACCTACAAACTGGCGCTCTTTCGGAACATCCATTTTTGCTGCGAACTTTGTATTAAGCGATTGGAAGCTGCTATCCAGGCGATCTTGAAAAGCATCTGCCATGGCTACCAGTTTGATATTGAATTTTGTGCTTAACGCCTGAAAAGCTGCGCCGGTTCCTCTGTCTCCGCAACCAATTAAGGCAATTTTTATGGTGTCGTTGCCTGATGCATAAGCGCCTGCGAGTGGGATGCTGCTTAACATCGCTCCTCCAGCCAATAGGGCAGAGGCTTTCAAAAAATCTCGTCTTTCCTGTGTGTTTGGTTCTTTTTTCATTTCTGAAGTATAGGTTTAGATCAGTTTAGTTATAAATCTTTAATTGGTTGTTTGTTGTAGTAAGCCTCAATCTCGGCTTTAGCTGGTGTTTTAGCTGGCCGAACCAGGCGCATGCCCACAAATGGTGCTTCGGGAAACCACCAATTGCTTTTGGGTATTTGAGGATCTAACTGTTTCCATGATGGATCAGAAGCCAGCCTGGCTGATGAAGTTAAATTTTCTGGCGTTTCATCAAAAGATCCGCCACGCACCGTATTCGGATAAAGTTTGTATGGGATGGCAACCGGGTTTTCTGAAACTTTGTCTTTCCCCTTTTGATAAAAATCGGGGAGATATTGATCGTATGTCCACTCACTCACATTGCCATGCATGTCATACAATCCCCATGCATTGGGTTTCTTCTGGCCTACTTGGTGCGTTTTATTGTCGCTATTATCAGCATACCAGGCGTAATCTTTTAATGTCGTGACTTCATCTCCGAAAGAATAATTAGTATTGCTACCTGCCCTGCAGGC
>NZ_AJLG01000149.1 GCF_000258495.1 Pedobacter agri PB92 | reverse complement strand
CCAAGCACTAAGATTGCTTCGTGCCTCGCTATGACGAAAATGGGAATGAAAATTTTGAATAGTTTAACCACTTGCTAAGAACTTTTACTCAATATTTTAAGCGCCTTAATTCTAGGCGGTCGTCATTGCGAGGTACGAAGCAATCCAAAAACCATCGCTATTCACACTAAAAAAAGCATTAAGATTGCTTCGTGCCTCGCAATGACGAAAATGGGAATTGAAAATTTTGAATAATTTTAAACTCTTGCTAAGACCTTTTACTCAATTTTTAAGCGCCTTAATTCTAGGCGGTCGTCATTTTGAGGTACGAAGCAATCTAAAACCCTAGCAATTCACCCTAGTATAAGATTGCTTTGTGCCTCGCAATGACGTAAATGGGAGTGGTACCTCGCAATGACGAAGTATGAATGATACTTGGTAACGACGGTTTTACCGTTAATAAATTATTTTAAAATAAATTACTACTATTTCTATAGACTTTATATATTTGTATAATTAATAAATAATCACGAGCTAATATTTTCTGTCATGATTTTAAGTAAAGTAGAAAAAGCGAACATTGAACCAAAAATTACATTAATAGGTGCTGGTCCTGGCGATCCGGATTTATTTAGTTTAAAAGGTGTTAAAGCATTAAAAACAGCTGATGTTGTTTTGTATGATGCAAATGTGAACGAAGCTTTACTGTGTCATGCACCAGATGGTATTCCGAAGGTTTATGTAGGCAAACGTACGGATGATGAAGATTTTTCGCAGGATGCCGTAAATAAATTAATCATTGATTATGCTCTAAACTACGGCCATGTGGTTCGTTTAAAAAGTGGCGACCCGTTTTTTTTCGCTAAAGGTTATGAAGAAATAGATGCAGCAGAGTCGTATAGCATTCCAACAGAAATTATCCCAGGTATCTCAAGTGCGACGGGTGCGCCAAGCTTGCAGAAAATACCGATGATTTATAAAGACTTAAGTGAGAGCTTCTGGGCGGTAACTGGTACAAATTCTAAAGGCGAAATCTCTGAAGATTTATATATCGCTGCCAAAACTAAAGCAACGATTGTAGTTTTGAATGGCATTGAAAAAGTAAAAGAAATTGCTGCAATCTTCCAGGCTGAAAATAAGGGTTTATTGCCTGTAGCTGTGATTCAAAATGGCTCTACGCCTGATGAAAAAATTGTGGTAGGCATTGTAGATACCATTGCCGAAGTAGTAGAAGATAAGAAAATAGAAGCACCTGCTTTGCTTGTGTTTGGAGATGTAGTTTCTTTACATCCGCAATTTCAACCGATTAGAGATTTTTACGAAATTCTTGCCGAAGCGTAATAAGGGTAATAGAATCATATATTTGTTTTGTTGTTAAAAACCGCTGGCGTAAGCTTAGCGGTTTTTTTTGCTTAAATAGTTCCCTGCAGACGAGGTTAAATCTTAAAAAAAATACGTTTGGGTTTTCAACAGACCGTTGTTAAATAAGCCTGATTGAAGTGAATTCCGATTTTTCATCGGGAGATACGGAAAGCAGGGCTGCATGTGCCAAAAGAACTGGAACATTCACTTCCAAAAAAAATGTCTGTCAGTCTGTTTGTTTTGCCGGGATAATTAAGATCATTTGTATGAAAACCACTGCCTAAAAATTAATTTTGAATTATTTTCAAATCAGAAAACAATTACTAACTTAACGAAGTTATCTACACCAAATATTTGATGGAAATTATACATATCAGCGCCGAGTGTTACCCAGTTGCTAAAGTTGGAGGTTTAGCAGACGTTGTTGGGGCCTTACCTAAATACCAAAATAAAATTGGCCACATTGCTAAGGTGGTTGTGCCCGCCTATGAAACTAAATTTATTCGCGAGAGTGAATTCGAAGTGGCTTACGATGCATGGTCAAACTACGGAAACCATCACTTTTCTTACCGCATTTTAAGAGAGAAAACCAATAAACTCGGTTTCGATTTATATATCGTTCACATTCAAGGATTAACCGACAGACCAAATGTTTACGGTTATGCTGATGATACAGAACGGTTTATTGCATTTCAAATTGCTACGCTCGATTGGATGGCACAATGGGAACATCAACCTGATGTAATCCATTGCCATGACCATCATACCGGATTGATTCCTTTTATGGCTTCAAACTGCTTAAAATATCAGCGTCTGAATAATGTTCCAACTATTTTAACGATTCATAACGCCCAGTATCAGGGTCAGTTTGGATGGGATAAATTATACTATTTGCCAGCTTTCGATTTGTGGAAAGGTGGTTTGCTGGGTTGGGAAGATGCCATCAATCCGCTGGCTTCAGCTATAAAATGTGCCTGGAGAGTTACCACAGTTTCACCAAGTTATTTAGAAGAAATGATGAACAATGCCCGTGGACTGGAAAGTTTACTGAGGCAGGAGCAGTGGAAATCTGTTGGGATTTTAAATGGAATTGATACAGAGGTTTGGAATCCGGAAACCGATCCGATGCTATCAAAAAGTTACAATTTAAAAACGGTTGAGGCTGGAAAACTGGCAAACAAAAAAGCTTTATGTGATGTTTTTCAACTAGACGCATCCAAGCCGCTTTTTACTTTTATCGGTAGGCTGGTTGATGAAAAGGGTGCGGATTTATTACCTGATATATTTTACAATGCTTTACAGCAGCATGGCGACAATATTAATGTGCTGGTGCTCGGCTCTGGTGACAACTGGGTGGAAGGAAGGTTAAACCAGCTGAAGGATATTTTTGACGGCAAGTATAATGTTTACATTGGCTACAACGAACAGGTTTCGCACCAGATGTATGCCGGAGCAGATTATCTTTTAATGCCCTCGAGGGTTGAGCCTTGTGGTTTAAATCAACTTTATGCTTTACGGTATGGAACAGTTCCAATAGTTCGCAGAGTTGGAGGATTAAGAGATACAGTGACTGATATTGGCGATGGTGGTTTTGGTTTGTGCCATGATCAAACCAGTATTTGGGATGTAACCCACGCGATCAATAGGGCAGTAGATATTTATAACGATAAAAAAACTTTTAAGGCGGTACGTAAAACCATGATGAAAATCGACCATTCGTGGGATAGGGCAGCGCTGAATTACATAGAATTATACCAAATATTAAAATAGCTTAACATGACTGACAAAGTTTTAGGCGTAATCCTTGGCGGTGGCCAGGGGTCTAGATTATCGCCGCTCACACAAACACGTTCTAAACCTGCAGTTCCAATTGCAGGGAAGTATCGGTTGGTAGACATCCCAATTTCTAATTGCCTTAATTCTGGCATCCACCGTATGTTTGTGCTGACACAGTTTAATTCGGCATCCCTTAATAAACACATAAAAAACACTTATCACTTCAGCCATTTTAGTACGGCTTTTGTTGATATTCTTGCAGCTGAACAAACCGTTCAAAATGCCGGTTGGTTTCAGGGTACTGCAGATGCAGTACGCCAGTGTATGCACCACATCGTTTCGCATGAGTTCGATTACATTCTAATTTTATCTGGAGATCAACTGTACCAGATGGACTTTAAGGATATGATTGAGAAACATATCGAAGCTAACGCTGAAATTACCATTGCTACGATCCCCGTAACGGCAAAAGATGCTACCGATTTTGGTATTTTGAAAGCTGACGAAGAAAATATGATTACTTCGTTTATCGAAAAGCCAAAAACAGGTTTAGAGGATTGGGTTTCTGATACTGGTGCAGAAATGCAAGGCGAAGGACGTAATTTCTTAGCTTCAATGGGTATTTATGTTTTCAATCGTGAATATCTGATTAATATTCTTAATGAAAACGAAGAGGAAAAAGATTTCGGTAAAGAGATTTTGCCAAGAGCCATTACAGAAAGTCGTGTATTAAGCTATCAATATGAAGGTTACTGGACAGATATTGGTAATATTTCATCATTCTTTGAGGCCAACTTAGGCTTAACAGATGAAATACCGAAATTCAATATGTTTGATAGTAATCATACTATTTTTACACGAGCCAGGATGTTACCTCCATCCAAAATCTCAGGGACAACCTTAGAAAAAGCAATTATTGCAGAGGGCTGTATTATTCAGGCGAGTAGAATTGAACATGCGGTTTTAGGTATCAGGGCCCGTATCGGAAAACATACTGTGGTTACCAATACCTACGTGATGGGTAGCGACCGATACCAGACATTAGAAGAAATTGAATTGGAAAACCAGAAAGGTAATTCGCTTATTGGAATTGGAGACCGGTGTTATATCAACAATGCGATCATTGATAAAAACTGTCGCATTGGCAATGATGTTAAAATTAACGGCGGTGCTCACCTTGAAGATGGCGATTTTGAGCTTTACGCGGTTAAAGATGGCATTGTAGTGGTTAAAAAAGGTGCTGTTTTACCAAGTGGCACGGTGATTTAACTTCATTTTATATTTTTATTAAGCCAGTTTGATTCGTTCAGACTGGCTTTTTTGCTTCACCACTCCTTATGAAAGGTCAGGGCAATAAATTCTTCTATACTTTTCGTCTCCTGAAAGAGTAGTTATTAGCCAAATCACCTTTTTTGACAGAGATAGTTTTTTAGAAGTGGAAGCTCAGCATTTCATTGCCGATTTCAGTCCTGCTTTCCGTTGCAATATTTTTACTTCTGTCATTCCGAGGAACGAGGAATCTGTGTCATCGGTTACAGATGCTTCGTGCCTCAGCATGACAGCATATTCGAAGTTGCTGAAAAAAATATTTCCACTCCAATCAGGCTTATTTAATAAAGATTGCTCTTCTCAAAATGCTCAAGTCTTATAAAAAATTAGCTTTTTCACATTCCTGCCAACAATTTACTTTTTAACCTGTTAGGTTATAAACACATACAAAATTGCTTATGGCTGAACAGCACCTTTATCAAACAGGAATAATAGGAAACTGTGCTTTTATGGCACATGTTAATAAAAATACCGATATATCTTGGCTTTGCTGGCCACGTTTCGATAGTCCATTTGTATTTGGAAGTTTATTAGATAAAAAGAAAGGGGGTGAATTTTCAATTTTGCCGCAAGGTGAATATACCTCCACCCAATATTACATCGAAAACACCAATGTTTTAAGAACAGAAATTACGGCAGAAGATGGAAAATATCGTGTAACTGATTTTGCTCCACGATTTCATCTATACGAAAGATATTTCAAGCCATTGATGTTTATCCGAAAAATCGAGCCGTTAAAGGGAAACCCCAGGGTAACCATTAAATGTGAGCCAGTTTGCGACTATGGAAAGAATAAAATGCGTGCAAGTCGGGGCAGCAACCACATCGATTATCATGGTTGCGATGAAAATATCCGTTTGAGCACCAATGTTTCTTTAACCTATATATTGGATGAAAAGGCTTTCGTTTTAAATGAGTCGAAATATCTGATCATGACTTATGGCGAAAACCTGGAAGCACCAATTGTAAGCACTGCAGAAAATTTCCTTCGTGAAACTGTTGCTTATTGGCGATTGTGGATCAAACATTCTTCGATTGCAGGTTTCTACCAACCTTTCGTCATTCGTTCTGCCCTGGTTTTAAAAATACATCAGTACGAAGATACCGGAGCAATCATTGCTGCAAGTACAACCAGCTTGCCTGAGTCTCCAGGTAGTACAAGAAACTGGGATTATCGTTATTGCTGGTTAAGAGATTCTCATTATGTGCTTACATCTCTAAATCACATCGGCCATTTTGAGGAGATGGAAAAGTACTTTAATTATCTATCAGACATTTCTCAGGCAGAAGATGAGCGTTATCAACCTTTATATGGTATAGCTGGTGAAAGAGAAATTATTGAAACTACGCTAGATCATTTGGAAGGATACAAAGGTGAGCAACCAATCAGAATTGGAAACCAGGCTTACGAGCACATCCAAAATGATATTTATGGACAGGTTTTAACTTCTATGTTACCACTCTACACCGACCATCGTTTTGTATTTTCAGAACGTAGTGATTCGGTGAAATGGATTGAAAGTGTTCTATCAAAAATTGAAAGAACAATTGATGAAAAGGATGCCGGTATTTGGGAATTTAGGAATATTGCGAACATGCATTGTTATAGTAACTTATTTCAGTGGGCCGGTGCGCATGCTGCTTTAAAAATGGCTAAAACAATTGGAAATAAGGATTTTGAGGAGCGGGCAAATATTTTAATTGATAAAGCTGCGGCACACATCGAGGCTTGTTACGATCCTGAAAGAAAAGTTTATACCAATGCCGTCGGCAGCACACATTTAGATGCAAGTACTTTGCAATTAATTATGATGGGTTATTTAGATCCGGCATCAGATAAGGCAAAAAATCATTTAATCGCTCTAGAAAAAGAGCTTAAAACTGAAGATGGGTTATTTTACCGCTATTTACATGCTGATGATTTTGGTAAACCAAAAACCACGTTCTTGATTTGTGCTTTCTGGTATGTAGAAGCGCTTGCTTGTGTGGGCAGGGTAGATGAGGCAATTGAAGAATTTGAAAATATCATCAAATACTGCAATCACTTATTACTTTTTAGTGAAGACGTGGATGCTAAAACCGGCAGTCAGTGGGGGAATTTTCCGCAGGCATATAGTCATGTTGGTTTAATGAATGCTGCTTATCGCATCGCGATTAAATTAGATAGACCAGTATTTTTATAAAATTATTCCCGCGGATTGAAGAAGATACACGCAAAATAATCAGCCTATATCCTCTTAAATCCGCGGGATTTTTTTTGATTCAAAGGGCTGTGGAAACACAAACCCCGGCCTGATTTCATGCTTTAAATGTTTTAAATTGGTTTTCTCGTGGTCATCTTTGCGATTTAAGACGCAATCTGATTCCAAATGAAAAGGTTGCCACAGTGATGGAGTATTTCCTCACAATGACAGCCTTCCCAAGAGTTAATCACCTAACTTCTCTCTACAAATTCTTCTTTAACCAAACTCCAAAGCAGTTTTCTAACTTCCTTAAAATCATTCAGATAGTATTTTGCTTCAGATAAATTATTGCCAACCTTTACCGTAATTGCATCATCGGGTAGGGCTTTGAAAATATCTTCATCTGTATGATCATCTCCAAGCGCCATAATAAAATCTGGATGTTTGTCATATAGCCAATTCAGTGCAGCTTTTCCTTTATTTACTTCAATATTTTTAAATTCAATAACCTTGTTTCCCGGCATCAGCTGCAAACCCTTATCAGCAGCTAAAATTTTCATGTGGCTTACAATTTCATTGGCTCGAAGCTCACCTAAACCTTCTTCTGCTTTGCGGTAGTGCCAAACTAAAGAATAACTTTTCTCTTCAATAAATGAGCCAGGGGTTCTATCGGTATAAGTTTCTAGAAGTGTTCTGATTTCGCTTTTCCATTGGTCGGTAAGGAGTGGAAGGGAATTCCATTTATCACCATAGGTTTTTTGCCAGGCGCCATGCTCGGCAATTAAATCAACTTTTAAATGCCCGAACCAGTTTTCCAGTGTTTCATTTCTTCTACCACTAATAATTACCACCTTATTTGCTGCATCCAGTGTTAGGTTTTCAATCAAGTCGTATAATTCATCATCAGGTGATGCATCATCGATATTTCCGGTGAAATCAACTAATGTTCCATCGTAGTCTAAAAATAAAACTCGATTAGTTGTAGTTGCATATTTAGCTGCAATAATTTCGTTTACTGAATTTACCGCATGTTTGGTTTGTAATGATTTTTGAGAATCTTTCACTTCGTTTAGTCTTAAAATAAAATTATTAACCCAATGTTTTACATTGAATTTTTCTACAATTGCCCGCATGGCTTTCATGCGTTGCTGTTGTTCTTCCAGAGGCATCTTTAATGCGGTTACAATCGCTTCCATGATATCGCCAAGATTGTTTGGATTAACAACGAGTGCGTCTGTGAGTTCTTTCGATGCACCGGCCATTTCACTTAATATCAGTACGCCATCATTATCGTTTCTGCTGGCCACATATTCTTTACTCACCAGGTTCATCCCATCTCGCATCGGTGTAACCAGACAAATATCGGCCGATGAATAAAGTGCTGACAAAACTTCAATCGGAAAAGAACGGTAGAAATAATTCACCGGAATCCAATCCATTGAACGGTAGCGGGCATTTAAATTGCCCACAAACTGGTCGATCTGGTCTCTTAATTCGCTATACTGAGGAACATTATCTCTTGATGGAACCACGATCATAAATAATTCAATTTTCCCGATATATTCCGGATGAATTTGTAGAAGCAATTCAAGCGCCTTTAAACGCTCTAAAATACCTTTACTGTAATCCAGCCGATCAATAGAAAGAATAATTTTGATTTCGTCTTTTCCATATTTGAAATGGTCTATTTCTTCGATTACTTCTTGTGTAGAAGTCAACGAAGAAAATTTATCAAAATCGATCCCCATCGGAAATGCTTCGATAACAATTTGCCTTTCGTTGCTGTTCAATACATTTGATGATGAATTTACTGGCAGCAAACGGGTTGCAGTACTGATAAAATGCCGAACATCATCGTAAGTATGGAAACCAATTAAATCGGCACCAATTAAACCATTCAACAATTCTTCCCGCCAGGGAATTAACCTAAAAATTTCGTAAGACGGAAAGGGGATGTGCTGAAAAAAGCCTATCGTTGAACCGGGAAGCTTTTTTCTTAAAATTCCGGGCAATAAAAGTAATTGATAATCTTGAATCCATATTTTATCGGTTCTATTTAGCACCTGCATGGCGCTTTTAGCAAACTTTTCGTTTACTGATTTATAGCAATCCCAATAATTTTGTTCGTAATGTGCATAGGTAACCAAATAATGGAAAACTGGCCACAGCACTTCGTTTGAAAAGCCTTCGTAATATAAATTAATTTCTTCCTGTGTAAGGAAAACAGGATAGAGGTTAAGTGCTCCTAATTTTTGTATCACCTCTTCCTGCCGATCTTCGGGAACTTCGATTCCCGGCCAGCCAATCCAAATGGAATTGCCATTTTTGTACACGTCACCCAGTCCGGTAGCTAAACCACCTTCGCTTGGAATAAACGTATACTCGTTGTTTTCTTCAATGATTTTAACGGGTAGTCTATTCGATATTATAACTGTCTTCATGCTTGTATCTAATGTATTCACATAAATAAAAGCGGCTAAATGTTTTTTTTGTTTGAATTTTGGGGCTAAAAAAACATTCAAATGATTAAAAAGGTTTTAACAAACCAATTAGATATGAAGCTTAATTGAGATTGCTTTTACGTTAAAAAGATGAATTTTTAGGCGAAAAGTTCCTAAACAATCCAGCTATAAATAATTAAATACCAATGAGAAAGTTGTTTGTTCTGTTGGGGCAGAAACCACTTCAATGCTGCCGCGGTGCATTTTCATAATATTGCGACTAATGGTTAATCCAATGCCTGAGCCATTTTTTCGTGTGGTATAAAACGGAACAAAGATTTTTTCCAAATCATCAGCCTCAATACCTTTACCATTATCGGTAACATCAATGTATAGTTTGGTATTTTCTAAACGGTATTTAACAGAAATATAAGGGTTTTCATTTTCCTCGACTGCATAAATACTATTCGTTATCAGGTTAATAAGCACTTGTTCAATCAATTTTAAATCTAATTGAACTGTAATTTTCGATGAAGTTTGCTCTACATTTAAGATCGTATTTTTAGCCTTAGCGAAAGGCTGCATAAGTATTTTGATGTGTTTCAAAATCTCACCAATGGTATGCGATTCCAGGTTTGGCGTTGGCAACTCTGCTATTAATCGATAATCTTTTACAAAATCTAATAATCCTGATGAACGGCGTTTAATAGTTTGCAGTGCAGTTTTCAAATCTTCCATTTCATCGGTGTCCAGATTTTCCCTATCAGTGACCATACTATTAATTGTATCAGAAAGCGAACTTATTGGTGTTATGGAATTTAAAATTTCGTGAGATATCACACCAATTAACCTGTTCCATGCTTCAGTTTCTTTCTGTTCGATTTCATCTTTGATGTTTTGAAAACTGATAATCGTATAGTTTTTTCCATAGAGATTTAGTGGGATCACTTCTGTAGATAGCTGAATTAATTTTTCTTGTATTTTAAGCTCTAGGAAGCGTTTTCCTCCGGACGAAATTTGTTCTACTTCGGTGGTGAAATTTGGAAGATGCTGTTTTAACCGATGCCAATATTTATAGGCAGGAACACCTAATAGGTTTGAGGCCGCCTGGTTAAAAAAGGCAATTTCTTCAATATTTTGTTCTGTTTTTGTGTTGTTTACCACAATCACACCCACAGGTACCTGCTCTAAAATAGTTTTAACTAATTGAAACATGGCCTCTTGTTCCAAACGGATTTGTTTGTGTACCTGGAGGATTTCTCCAAACGATTCATATAATTCTGGAAAACTTCCTTTTGTAGCTTTGTTCTTAAAATTTAGCGTATGGTCTCGGGTTTTTACCGCTAAAATGAAACGCTTGATATCAGAACGGATTTCATTAATGTAGAAGTATAGCGAGATCACTGCGCCTAGCAAAATTAAACCCACGCCAATAATGGTAAACCAAAGCTGGGTGTTTTTAATAAGGTAAAATAATAAGTAACCCAACAAGTTAATGAAGACTAACCTTGATAGTAAACGAAAAGTGAAACGTTTATAAAACATGTTCTAAGGTTAAAGGTAAAAGGTTTTAAGGTGGAGGGTTCTATGCGAAACAAGCCTTTCGCCTTCTACCTTTTCACCATCTGCCTTATTTATATTCCAAATTTTTCTATTCTCCTGTACAAAGCTGCTCTGGTTAAACCCAAATCTGCTGCGGCTTTTGATATATTGCCTTTGTGTTTATCTATGGCTTTTTGCACCATCAATTTTTCCATATCGCCTAAAGCCATTTCATCAGGTATAGCATTATTTTGCGCAAAACGTTGTGGACTTAATTGCAAATCTTGCTCGGTAATTTCATTTCCATCGCTCATAATTACTGCCCGCTCCAACACATGTTGCAACTCCCGCACATTTCCCGGCCAGCTGTAATTTAACAATACATTTTTTGCTTGCGTACTTAAACTTCGTAATTCCTTATGGTATTTGGAACTGAAAACCTGCATAAAATGATTGGCCAAAAGCAAAATATCGGTCCCGCGTTTGCGTAACGGCGGCAATAGCAGTTCAACGGTGTTTATTCTGAAAAGTAAATCCTGCCGAAAGGTATTTTTGGAGACCATTTCATTCAAAGGCATGTTGGTCGCCGTTATTAAACGAACATTTACTTTGCGTTCTTTGCTTTCTCCGAGTCGTGTTACAGTTCTATTCTGTAAAACACTTAATAATTTTGCCTGCAGGGGCAAGGTTAGATTTCCAATTTCATCTAAAAATATGGTGCCGCCATCAGCCAATTCAAATCGGCCGGGTTTGTCTTCTTTCGCATCGGTAAAAGCTCCTTTTACGTAACCAAACAGTTCGCTTTCGAATAGGTTTTCGTTCAGTGAACCTAAATCGACATGCATGAATACCTGGTTTTTGCGTTGCGAGTTACCATGAATTTCATACGCAAAAACCTGTTTTCCAGTTCCATTTTCGCCTAATATTAAAACATTGGCATCAGTAGGTGCAACTTTTAATAAGGTGTTTTGCAAGTTTCTGATTACATCAGCCTCACCAACAATGTGTTCGAAACCTCTCGTCATATCCTTTTGTAAGGATTTATGAATTTTCTCCAGTTTCTTTACCTTTCTGTTTGATTCACGCAGTTTTGACGCAGCGGAGATGGTAGCAAACAATTTTTCGTTTTCCCAGGGCTTAAGAATGAAATCGGTTGCACCTTTTTTAATGGCTTTAACAGCAAGTTCTACATTGCCAAAGGCCGTCATGAGGATTACAACATAATCTTTATCAATAGATAAAATATGTTCCAACCAATATAAACCCTCTCGTCCATCGCTTGCACCTTTTTGATAGTTCATATCAAGCAGAATGATATCAACTTCATTTTTGCTTAATAAAACATTAATCTCCTTAGGCGATTTGCAGGTAATGACCTGTTTAACTTGTTGCTTCAAAAACAAACGAGCACTTAAAAGAATGTCCTCGTCATCGTCGATGATTAAGACTGTGGTGTTTAAACCCCCAGCCCCTAAAGGGGAGCTTTCCTTTCTATCGTTCATATCAAGACGTATTAAGTTTTTTAAATATTACTTTTTATAAGTCGTAAATCCGGTTTGCCATTCCATTTCGCCTGTAACTCACCCTATAGGGAGCTAGGGGTAAATTTCGCATCAAGACGTATTAAGTTTTTAAATATTGCTTTTTATAACTCGTATACCCGTTTTGCTTTTCCATCT
>NZ_AJLG01000148.1 GCF_000258495.1 Pedobacter agri PB92 | reverse complement strand
AGTCATAATAATCAGATTTGTTTAATGATGCGTAAGAACCTGCAATTCCATATATAAATTTTTTTTCTAATAGATGGAGACATAAACTCACTAGATTACAAACGCCGAATAAAGAAAAATAATTACGATTGGTCACACCTTACTTCTAAATAAATTAAAAGTGTTTAGGCTTACATCATCTGTTTATCACTTTTTAGAAAAAAGATGAAAAGCGAATGTAACCGAGAGAAAAAAGATTTCTTTCAAGATGGGTTTCATTTATTTATCTGGTGATTTTGATATAAGAATCTAAGTTAATTTATATAGATGTATTTTCATTCGTATCTTGATGAGATATTTGGATCTCGGCACTCAATCCTAGAATTTCAAGATCTTTACAAATTCCTTGATATGAAATCTTTTAAGTCAGCTACCTTATATCTATTAGCCCTTTTCAACCTGGTGCACCTAATTTTTATTGTATGGGCGCCCTATGTCGGTTTCAAGTTGGTGATGGAAGGTATTTTTTCATACCCGATATATCACAGCAATGAGCTTTCGAGCTTGAGCGATATATCAAAGGCATTATTAAATATGTTCAGTACACTAATCTATATTGGAAGCTTAATTTCTGTATTGACCATTACACTTATGGGAAAAAACTGTCTGAATACTCGGCTAACATGGTCTGTGCTGTTCACGCTAATTCCATTTGTTCTCATATTTATAAAAATCCTCTTCATCCCTACATCTTACTAGTACGTCCTAACTAAATGTTAATTCCCATAATATTTGTATATTAAAGATAATAACCTCCTACCATCAGTCTGAGACCTAGGTTTTAATTGTGAATTTTAACTTTTTAATAAACCGGCATAGCGATGTCGAAGCCATATATAAAACTGCAAACAAACTTCTGTACTAATTTAGGTAAAAAATTACCTGGAAACGGTTCAATTCTGATGGCTAATATCCGTTAACTGTAAATGATTAATCTCACAAAACAAATGTTTTTATTTGGTGCTTTTTTATCAAAAATGTGCAAGACTTGTTTAATAATTGAATATTTAAAATTAATATCGTCTACTTGAAAAGTATTATAAAAGATGTGAAAGTATGTTTGATTACTGGAATGAGTTCCTAGCAATTCGCAAATAAGCAACTTATCATTTGGCTGTTTATAAACTAATTATTTAGCACTTTAAACAATAATTCGAGTCAATTAATTTATATGTTAAACTAGGAATAACGACACTTTCGTAAAGCTATCTTTTCAACTTTGCAAGAAAAAATGCTAAAATAATTATTACACCTATCGCTGAGTGTAAAGGAAAATTAATGAATAAAAACATTAAACCTCTGGCTAATACCACTGTAATTAAAAATAAAAACCCTTTTAAGAATGAGCCCATATTGAATGCGGCAATTATTGCACCAATATACAATGGGAGTGTCACGATAATTATAAACATCTCGCAAATCGAAACTTCAAGATTAATTCTACGCTAACATACTATTAAATTAATGTTCGAAAAATAATGTTTATAAAGATCTTAGGTGAGTTTAGGGTCAGTTATCATTCTCAAATTCAATGAAAACCTTCAACTCCAGTTTGCATGAATTAATTAGTTTTAATACATCATTTACGGCAAACAGAAAAAATGTCTCACAAAACGAAAGTATTAGTACCCTATTATACATCTTTCGTGCAGATGTAAGTTTAATCATATCAATTATCCACGTTAATACGCCTTATTTAAATAATTCAAAGTCTGCTCTATCCAGTTGTGCCCAAACTGATCTAGAACAATATCTGGCCTCAAGCCTAAACTCTCATGTGCTAAATCCTTTATTCTTCCCCTCATGTCGGTGGGATAAAAGATAAAACGGCCGCTTGGTAAGCTAACGGTTTTTCCATAATTACTTCCATAGGTTATCGTTCCACGAGTTGTCTCACCAAGTGTTACTAGCCTTTTTTTTGCTCCTGATGTCAATAATAAACTGCTCCGCATTACTTACTGTATTATTGTTTTGTATTAGAAATATCTTTCCATGGTATTTTTTCAAGAGTGTTAAAAATTGTTTAGAAGTTCTGTATCCTCCACCCGAGTTGTTTCTCAAATCTACAATCAGGTATTGAGTGGTGATTTTCGTTCGAATGCTGTCATAAAAAGCTTTTGCTACGTTGAAGTTGTCATTGCTGGCACTGAAATTACTAAGCCTTAGATACCCTATTTCAGATTTAATCTTAGTGTACTCAAATTTATTATATCCAATTTCCAGTGGAGGTACAGGCCTATAACCGACTTTATAGAAACTTAAATTGCCGAACTTTCCATTTTGAATCTTAAAATTCCTATTTAGGACATATGGAACTGGTGAACCTACGAACAATATTGCATCATAGCTTTCATTTGCAGTACGATTTAAAATTGCTTCAATAATTCCTATTTTAAAGCTTTGGAGATAATAAACATTAGGTTCAAATTGAAATAACAAATGTTTACTTCCATCAGTATTTACATAGATTCCTTCTATGCTGTTGCTATAACTAGAGCTATTTTTAGTTTTAACCTCCATCGTATCTATCAACATTCTAAGGGGGCTAAATTTAGCGGTAGAATCGGATTTTCTCCAAAAACCTAAATGATTGTCATTGATCGGTTGAATCAATTGCAGCAATTTCTGATAGATTTTAATTTCATCTGTGGTTTTAAGGTCTTTTCTAATATTCTCATAGAGATTATGATAAGATTTTTTGCCTTTAAACTGATCCTTATAGGAAGGTAACTTCTGAATTTGATGATATAAAAAGTCAAGGTCGGCAATATTTTGAGCCTCCTGTGCAAATATTCCTGAAGTGGTGAATAGAGCTAATATTAAAATAAAAATTTTACTTCTCCTAGCTATAAGCTGTTGGCGATTGTCATCAAAATACGGGATCATTGTTCAAGATTTATAAAGCAAGCAGCGAAACTATAAAACGGATTTGTGTAGTAGTAATTATTATCCCAAATGGTTAAAACTTTATACCAAATCAATATCTGTGTTAATATTCCTTAAATTTATGATTTGCTCTCATATTATAAATTCTGCAATAAGACTGTATAATGTTCGGCTCATAATAAAAATATTTTTTTATTACAGGAATTCTTGAGTATCTATAAGTCTCACAAAACGAACGATATGGCAATTATGGTGGGATTGGATTTTGGCAACGTGAAAAAAATAAATCATTCAAGAGTTGTTTTAAAGCTGAAAAAGATGAATTTTGTACTGACTTTTTCTCACGCTTAGGGTGTGACATATCACTTGACATAAACATAGTTATAGGACTATTATGTTCCTGTTCAGCTAGTCAATCATATTAATTTAATTTTAAATTATGAATATTAGAAACTTTTTTATCGCATGGGTATTATGCTCAACTTTAGGTGGAATAACTAAAATTATGCACTTTAACTATACTATAGCTACAGTTTTATTAGCTGGTACATTATTTTCTCTCATAGGAATTATTTATTTGGTATTGAGGCGCCTGGCTAATAGATTTTAAAACTATTAGAGGAAGCCTTGGTCAAGGCTCGCCTTCTTTTCTACATTCCTAATAGCTCTACCATAAGTAGCGCTAAGTCCATTCCTTTTAGTACTTTTAAACTAGTCTTGATTTCTCTTTTTATGAAATGTTCATTTGGAAGCCCAAAAGAAGTACTAACTTTAAGAATTTTCTATTATGCTACATTTTTACATTTAAAAGTTCATGTTTATAGCGCAATGTATGTTTGTAAGTGCAATCTTGCATTTTAATTTGTCTAACTCCTGGTCTATGAAAATCTCTTACCACTACTCGAGCTTTATCTAGCCAAATTAATCCACTCTTTATGTGTCTCACAAAAAGGAGGTATCTGCGGCTATATATTATCTTTCAGAAGTAAGTCTATCTGCACCAATTACAGTAATGAGAAAATGTGTCCCCAAAGAGAATATTTGCTATTATCGAACTCTAATAGTATTTAGACCTATCGTATTCTCTTTTACGAAGAAGTGCATTAATACAACATAAAACGAAAGTATGTTTCTTATATTTAACGTTATAATATTATGAAAAAGCTTTTCAAGAAGATTATTTTTCTGTTTCTATTTTTTTTACAAATGAATTTATCAGCTTTTAGCCAGGATCCTAATGGCGCTGGATCGCAGTTGAAGATTCAAAAAATCGATTTCAAAGATTCTATCTTATTTCGAGAGGTAAAAAAGTTTATCCAATCAGAGATTGTAAAGGAAAAAGAGTTTAAGGCGGTTGGTTACGTAACAATATCGACCATAATAAACACTTCAAATGATATTATCCGGAAATATCACATCAATAAAAACTATGTTAATTTTGACGACCTGAATAATGATTCTCAGTTTCCGCTTTTTTATAGTTACGTGGATAGCAAGTTAATTTTGGTTAGAGGAGATTTCGAAAATCTGGTGCATAAAAAGTTTTCAATCAGAAGTAAGAAACATTTCCAAAAAATTATTGAGCCGTTCTTATATAAAGTAAAATTGATTCAAGCCCCAAGTATTAATGGAAAATCAAAAAAGAAGATGCCATATCGCGAAGGCGAACGTATTCAAGTGCATGGTGGCATTGATGTTTCAATTTTCATAAATGGAAAAGTTGCGGTTGTGCCTTCCAAATTTTATTGAACATAGGAAACAATTTTACCACTAATTTCTTTCTTAAAAACGATAGTATTCATTCCCCTACTGCTTATTTTCTTTCAGCTGTAAGTTTAATTGCACAAATTACTGCAAAGAGAAAAATCGTCTCACAAAACGAACCCATTTTTTGCATTTAATCTTGAAGATAAGACATCAGAGGTCGATTGGTGTGAGTTCGAACCCGCGTTCTTTTAGCATATTAAGAAGGCCTTCCTTTCCATTAAGATGCATGATACCTACGACTATAAAGCAACTATTAATAAATAGATATTTTGGTATTGATTTGATCCATGATTTATTCCTCGAAACAATCATTACGCCCTTATCTGATACCTGATTCCCATCGTAACTGAACTTAGCATTATTATATTCATCCACCATCTTTAAATACTTCAAAAATTCTTTGTTTCTCTTTCTACTAATGTCGACATCCTCCAGCTCCTTGACAAGATCTATAATTGTAGATTTAATAGAATTCATTTGTTTCTTTGAGGAAATCATCTTCCCTAAGCTATTAGTTTCATCCAAACCTATGCATTGTTTACCTGCTAAATGAGCCCTTCTTAATATCACATCGTCCATTGGTAAAAAATCTGTGGACATTTTTAGATTTCGTTTTTCCATCAGTTGATATAACAAAATATAATACATGCTAAACAAAAAAGAATTCTGATTATTATTTGCATCTAATATCTTCTCGATATCTAAGTCAGAAGTTTCTAAAAAATGCGTCCTTATCAATTTGACATCCTTGCCAAATGATTTCTTGGCACTTACTGTGGGTGAGGCTATTGACTTAGAAAAGGTTCGACTTTTAGCAGTATCTATAAGAAGAAGATTTTCACAAATAAATAAATCCTGTTTTAATACTAAGCTATCAATTGCAGGAAATGAATCCACCCACGCACTGCCATATGTATGCACAGATCCTAATATATAAGAAGTCATCGTTGATCCTGGGCGGCTAATCTTCCAAAGTACAGAAGCCGGTGAGTTCGCAAGACCCTGCGCAACAGAATCATTGAATATTGACGTACAAAATAAAAGTAAAATAAGGGCACTTTTCATAAAAACAATTTCCAATAAGTTTAAGAGTTTTCTTTTAAAATACCTTATGAAAATGAATATAGTTATTGAATACAGCAAGTTTTCCTATTACTCGTAAATAGACATTAAGTTGCTATCAAATAAGCGTGAATTTTTTAGAGGCTAAGGATTTTATATTAAAATTTTGTCTCAAAAAACGAAGATTTCCCTAACTTTGCAAGATATCTAAGCCAAGATTAAATTCGATTCGAAAGGATGCAATTCTCAAGAACATGTATACCCCTATCAACATTGATTATTGTTTTTGATATTTGCAATGATACATCAGTCTCCGATGTGAAAATGAGCAATCACATCAAAAGCATTTTTTAGGAATGTCAATTTATTTTTCCTATGCATTAAAAAGATGCTAAATAAATAATAGATTATATTTGATAAATCTAATGATACTCTGATGAAACAAAAATCATCTCTCATACTGTTCCTTTTACTAATTCTTGCTAATTGTTATGCACATGCTCAACCTAAGACATCTGTCAAACGAGGGATGACTGTCACCGATCCAATAAAGTTACCAGTAAATTTAATTAAGAGTGGCTTCGTTACAGTCCATGGCACGATTTTGCAGCCCGATGCAGGGAAAAAGACTATCCAGTTTATTGTAGATAATGCCATTACTAATGAACAAGGCATCTATGTTGCGGAAATTAATAAAACAGGAAAATTTATAAAATTTTGTTTTACCCCACTAAGGACGAACCACAAAACAAGAAAGCAAATGAATCTAAATCAATATTTCTACAACTCTTGCTATTTATTGCTATTGATGTGTTCCGAAATTTTAATGGCCTACTCTCCTACCGGCCAGACATCACTAAAAAATTACTATATGCAACGCATTGTATAAGTATAAAATGTAAAATTTTCAGTTCAAAATCTGAAAATTTTACAGCAAAAATGAAAAATTTTCAGAAAAATATGCTCCCTAAATTCTGTAAACGCTTTGGCATAACCCTTGATGTTTAGCCGTTGAGACAGATTAAATAATAGTCTCAGCGAAAAATTAATTGATTTATAGTCCATTTTATTATTAAACCATTAAAAGGAGAATACACTATGACATTGGTTAAATTCAATCCAGAAAAGAAGAACAGCACATTATTGCCGGGTTTTAATGACATTTTCGAATCCGTACTTGGCGACACATTTTTCGCCGACCGCCGCACTGAAAGCGTACCTGCAATTAACATTTTAGAATCCACAGAAGCTTTCCAAATTGAGCTGGCCGCACCCGGCCTAAAAAAAGAAGACTTTAAAGTAGTATTATCGCGTGAGATCCTGACCATTTCAGTCCAAAAATCTGAGCAGAGCAATCCAGCAGATAAAATTTATAACAGGCGTGAGTTCAACTATGGAGCTTTTACTAGATCATTTAACTTACCTGAAAGCGCAGATGCCGATCGGATTCAAGCAAATTATACTGATGGGATCCTAAAGCTATCCCTTCCGAAAAGGGAGGAAGCAAAAGCCGTAGCCAGACAGATTGAAATATGCTAAACGGTTTAAAAAAACCATGTCGCCACGGGCGACATGGTTTTACTTTCTAAACAATATATAAAGGTTATAGAGTTTAAATAAAAGCTTATGCAAAATGCCTTTATAATTATTGTCACAGTCAATTTTAAAAAGGAAACATTCCTATGAAAAATTCAGCATCGCGGAAATAACGCCTCCTCAATGGAAATACTTGAAAGGTTAAAAAGAAAGGTAGAACCCGAAAATGCCTGCACAGTTGTGGTGGTGCTCTCTTAGTAGACAACAGCGCTTAGGCGATAAATAATAATCTACTGCCCCTTTGAAGAATTTAAACATCATATTGTGCTCATTTCCCTGGAGATTTTCCCAATGCTCAGTGGAGGAAGCTGACATCATCCCCTGACAGCAGAAGAACACCACTTCCTGCGTCATTAATAGAAAGATTTAAAAAAACGAAATCACAAACTAGATATAGCTGAAAAAAGAATTTAAAAAACAAAATTGACTTTAACTTTCCAGACAATACTAATATCTATTACGATGGAACAAAAAAAAATATTTATAGTTGAAGACGACCTTGTGCTCCTAGAGACGATTCAGGATATTCTTCTTGACCAAGGCTTTGATTGTCAGGGATGCTTTCATCCGGAAAATGCGATACGGATGATTGAAAAATATCGTCCTGACCTGGTGTTATTGGACTACATGCTTCCAGAGTGGAATGGTGGTGAGCTTTGTAGCGCAATACGAGCGATCGATGGTTTTGAATATACCCCCATTATAATAACATCTGCCTACGCCAAAATCCTGTTGTCAATCTCGGACTATGGCTGTGATGCAGTTATTGAAAAGCCTTTCAGGATAAGTGACCTTATCGGAGTCATAAATTCGCAGCTCTGTACCAGGCGAAGCGATAGCGGTTTGCTACCCAAAATAAAAAAAGTTGTTAAAAGCGCACTTCCACTAGGTTAGGCGTGCAAGCCGATATTGTCTTAAAAACCATTACATCATGTAAACAAAGAAAAAACACGTTTTCTGATATTTCAATTTCCTTTATCAAACCAGGAAAACTACAGCTACCCAGAACCGCTAAACGATTTGGTGACCTACAATCTCTTTCATAAGATATAACATTTCTTCAAACAAATATGGTATCAGAAACAAAAAGACAATACTTGGGTGGCTAAAGTAAAGATGACATGCTAAACGTGTAGTATTTATACGGTTGAAATTACTCAATAAAAAAAGAATTATACCTATTAATCTATATCAGAAAACCAAATTCTCTCTCATCTGTTCATTTAAATATCCGGAAAGATCCGGGGTGATCTAAAACCAATAAGATAAGAATTATGAACAATGTTAAATTCACATCTGAGATATACGCTCACTCTGACCATTTGATGTCTCACGCATTGAAATTTACCCGCGATGAGGATGATGCGAAAGATCTGCTTCAAGAAACCCTTATTAAAGGACTTCGGTTTGCACATAGTTTTGATCAAGGAACAAATCTCCGAGGATGGCTCTACGTCATAATGAGAAACACTTATATCAATGACTATAGAAAAGACACAAAGCGTAAAGCTTTTGTGACTGTCGAAGAAGAAATCACCAATGGTCAACTGGCAATTAGCGCAACAAAAAATGCAGGTGAAAGTACATTCGCATTGGAGGACATTAATAAGGCCATGGCTTCGATTAAGGATGAATATCGTATACCTTTTAAGAAGTATTTTGAAGGATATAAGTACGATGAAATCGCAGCTGAACTAAATCTTCCGATAGGCACCGTTAAAACCCACATCCATCAGGCGAGGCAGGGATTGAAAAAATACCTGAAGATGTACAGGTCGTAATTCGTTGAGAAATTATAATGGCCAAGTTAACGCTGTGCACTCGCGATGCCAATATCAAACAGGAGATGATCTAATATTAATAAATAAAAAATCAATAGCTCACTTTTGAAGAGCCTCCAGGATTTGCGGACCAGTCATGCCCAGCCTGTAACAAGTCGTTTAGTCCAGCGTATGCACAATTTTTATTTACAAAATCCTGATGACTCGTAAATCCAAACAGAAATTATCCAGTCCATAGCGGCAAAATCAAGCCTGATGAATAACCTGTTTACCGTAAAAGTTTCAACCCGAAGCCTATGCAACTATTATCTAAATAAATATTTATATTACTGTATAAAATGTGCTAACGGATCGATTATATATTTCATTTCAAGAACGGTTTTAAATCGCCCGGCATAGCGGATATTGTTGATTAATAATCTGGGTTGATGGTAAATCAAGGCCAAATTAATTTCAATTGGTTATGATTGACGCTTGAGCTATAGAGTGGAAACCGAAAACATATCTGCCGACGCTAATGTTAAATATTCACTGTACATATGATGGAGACGCTTTTAAAATATTCCGAAACGCTTTTTAGCATTCCACCAAATAAAAACCTTTTGTTGAGTGTCGTGATTCCCGTCAAAGATGAGGCGGACCATATTGAAAAAACGCTTGATGCATTAAGACTTCAAATTGATCTATTAGATAATCCGATAGATTCAACAATATATGAAGTTCTGGTCTTGGTCAATAACTGCTCGGATGATAGTTTTGAAATCTGTACAAAATACAAGATGCGACACCCGTCGTTCCAGCTCCATGTAGAATGCGTTACGTTTCTGCCTCCAAACGCACACGTGGGTGCTGCAAGAAGAATATTGATGGATGCAGCATATAACCGGCTAATGAGCATACGTGGTGAACGGGGAATCATCGTCTCAACTGATGGCGATAGTGAGGTCGATTCCAAGTGGGTTATTCACATGATAGACGAATTTTCGAAAGGTGCCGAAGTCGTAGGTGGACGTATCTTGCCACAAAATACTCCTGTTAGCGCAAAAATTCATCATTTACGCGATGTCACCTACAGATTATTTGTCACTAGATTGGAATCCATAATAGACCCTTGCCCCTTCAATCCCTGGCCTAGACATTTTCAATGTTATGGACCTAGTCTAGCAGTTAGTTGCGAATGTTATGAACGTGCAGGACGTATTCCGCCAATCCCCTATTTAGAGGATGAAGAATTTCGGAAGGCATTAAAAAGGGTTGATGCCAAAATCAGACATTCGCCAAAAGTAAAGGTTTTCACCTCCTCAAGAATTGTAGGTCGTGTCGCATTTGGTTTTTCAGTTCAGCTTGGAAAATGGGAAATGATGAGTTCAAATGGAGAAAAACAGGAAGTAGAATCTGTACCAAACCATATTTTCCGGTTGACTTTAAAAAATAAACTAAGGAAGATTTGGCAAGGGACAGGCCCTGTAAATTTTGATTCACCTGTAATTCAACAATTAGCAGATGATTTAAAGATTGACTATAATGAATTGCATAAAAAAAATCACGTTGAATCAGTACTTCGAATCTGTCTGGGAGTGGGTGGATGAACGGATTTCCAGGCAAGATCTTCTACGGCATTCAAAACAACCCATTGATGAAGCTATTCAATCATTCCGCTCATACTTTAAGGAATTACCATTGCACAATTGATTTTAAAAATAAGATAGGATGCTTTTCTTTTTTCGCAAAAATATTGAGGATTGTTATGATTATGTATTCATTATTAATTAGTGAAAAAGTTTGTCGACTGTCTGAAATAGTACTAACTCAGGATATGTCTAAGAAGACAAAAGCGCGATTCTTAAAGCTGTTGCGCCGCCCTGCGGATTGATCTTAATTTATGATCTTTGGTTTTTTTTTGTTGTATGAACTCAGACAAAATGTGCTGGACATACCAGCCTAGCATGTTTCCTTTTTGTTTCCAAAATCGAACCTTCTGGCAATCTTCGCACCCATTCATCATCTTTTTGAAACTGGCGTAAGATCGCAGTTGTACATTATACTATGACCTTTGTTTATTATTTGTTACATGCAGCAAATTAATTCTTAAGATATGATAAAAATTCAATTTTTGCGCTCTGGGTAAAGATGTAAGTAATAAAGAAGATCCCAACCGCGGTTAATGAATATTCATTCATTAGATCCTGGAACTTCTGAACATTTTAACAGATTTTTTGCAATAACTAAATGTTGAGTTTTAAAATAGTATAATGATGACCTTGTCAGTGACACTATTCTTCCTGGTCTTTTAAACCGTGTTAGGCATATTCCCGGCATGTCCTTTATTGCCTTTTTCAGGATCTGCCCTTGCTTCTTCAGACCCAAAATCTCCTTCACCAACCTCTCTACTAAGAAAGCCTGCATCACTCTTCACTCTATTTATTTGTTCGTGATCATTGCTTCGATGCCGTGGTACTTGATTGTCCGGCATATTAGAGCGATCAGCGGAATTTTCAGCCTGGGTATCGCCTAAATTTTTATTATTATGTTTGTCCGTTTCCATTCTATTTTAAATTTTGGGTTTCCTTTAAATTTTCCCGCAAAGCAGGTAATTTTTGCTCTGCCCAGTTCCGTACCATTTCATCAGAAACGCCGCTATTTGAGACAGCTTTCACATGTAAAGCAATCATAACCTGATCGGAATCCATTAGTTCTTTTAGTAGCTTATCTTCATGGCTAATTCCGGAGATCTGATCTATTGCCCGTAAGGCATTCGTTTGCTCATCGGAAAACGAAACTTGCAAAGGATTTTGACTGGAAGGCTTTAAACTGTTTAATTCTGAAATATAATTTGCTGAAAATTTTTTCCTGGCATTAACTATTTCTTCTACTTTCTGCCTTGATGGATTTTTACCCAGACGTTCGGCCAAAGCCATTTGAAAGGTTTGCTCCCGTGTTACGTTGACCATGAAATCGTGGGCAACGATAGCGTAGCCCTCAGCATCTTCTTTATGACAGGAAGAAATGCAAAACATGCAGAAGATAAGGACCTTGAGTTTAATAAATCCAATACAAGACAACTCTCTCATTTTCGATATCCGGCTTTAAAATCAACAGCTTAATCAGTATTTTCTAACGGTATCTTCAGGGTTTACCCCTTTTGGCGCCTGCGTGGAATCTTTCTTTACAGTATCATCCAAGTCTTTATAATGGTT
>NZ_AJLG01000147.1 GCF_000258495.1 Pedobacter agri PB92 | reverse complement strand
ACGTACACACTAAACAGTGCCAGTGCAATACCAAGGCGCTGTTTCATGCCGAGCGAATATTTGCCTGCTTTTTTGTCAGCTGCTTCAGTTAAGCCAACCAGGGCTAACATTTCGTCGGCTTTGGTTTTTTTTAATCCTAATAAAATACAGCGATTGATAAGATTTTCCTTACCCGAAAGATGTCCGTAAATAGCGGGTTGCTCTACCAGGGCTCCAATTCGCTTTAATGTTGCAATGCGATTGCTGTTAATTTCTTTTCCAAAAACGAAAACCTGATCTGCCGGCGACTTTAATAAGTTCAGCAGGATTTTAATGGTTGTTGTTTTCCCAGCGCCATTTGGTCCTAAAAAACCATATATACTGCCTTTGGGTACTTGCAACGATAGATCTTTTACAATGGATTGGTTACCAAAGTTAAAATTTAATCCTACGGTTTCGATTGCGTAATTACTCATTCCTATTTGAAAATAGCAGTTGCTTGTTTTACTATAGTGTTTGAGCTGGTTGCAGGTTTAACCACAACTTCCACATCATTTTGATTAGTATTAATAGTAAGAGTTAAAATGATCATCATAAATACCGGAACTAATAATAGTAAGAATGGCGATGTGTTTGCTAACTTTTTCATAATCTGTTTCTTTTTGATGATTCAAAGGAACAGCATTCAGATTGCCTGCTAAAATGTATTATACCAAGGGTTAAAGATTCTAGATCAACGGGCATTTTCGGCGTTGATCGATAAAATTTGGTGTTTGTCGATGAAATAATCCTTTTTGCCTGTTGGTAGAAAAAAAATGCCCGTTCGTAGATTCTGTACTTTTAGAAAAGAAAGTTTATTTATTTTGGATGCACAAAAAAGGAACTGGTGATTTAGCCAGTGATACGTGTTAAATAATGAAAAAAAGTAAAGGACCTATCATATTACATTCTATTTTTTGGGGGATAATAATTATGCTGGCAATTGCTTTTATTATTTCCAGTTACGATCAGTTAACCGTAAAGAGACAGCTCATATCCTTTGGAGCTTATGGGGTACTCAATGTTTCGCTATTTTACATTAATTACATTTTTCTAATTCCGGAATTAATTAAGAAAAGGAAAAAATATTGGCTTTATACCGCTGCCTTTATTCTTTTAATTTTAATTATAGCGTTAATAAAAACTGTTGTAGCTGTTTTAAATCCAACTGATATGATGATGGTTAAAGGCCAAACCAGTGGGTATAAAGTAACGGAATACTTTTTAAACAGGGTACTAATGGGTGGTTTCTTTATGATATCAAGCTGTATTATAAAATTTACTCTCGATTGGTTTGCCAGTGAACGTATTCAGCGGAATTTAGAAAGCGAACGTCGTGAAATGGAGTTGCAATTCTTAAAATCGCAACTCAATCCACATTTTCTTTTCAATTCATTAAACAACATTTATTCTCTGGCTTATCAAAAATCTGATAAAACAGCTGATGCAATTATGAAGCTATCGGAGATTATGCGCTATATGATTTATGAAAGCAATACACCAACGGTAGCCTTAAACAAAGAGGTTGATTATTTAACCAATTATATCGAGCTGCAGAAAATCAGGTTTAAGGATGGTGCTTTCATTGAACTTACGCTAAACGGGGAAATCGACGATCAGAAAATCGTTCCATTAATGTTGATCTCATTTGTTGAAAATGCTTTTAAACATGGGGTGGTTAACGATCCAGAAAATCCTGTTAAAATTAACATCATTGCCAACCAGAAGATTTTACATTTTAGCGTGATTAATAAAAAAAATCAGCAAAATAAAGATGCACAAGGCGGCGTCGGCCTAACCAATGTAGAAAGAAGGTTGCAGCTTGTTTATCCTGACAGATATAAATTAAATGTTGTAAATTCGGCTACTCATTATACCTGCGAACTGATGATAGATATATAATTTGTGAACCATTTAAACGAAATCTATACCTATCAATTATTAAAATTAAACCTAAAATGAACTTAAATTGTATTGTTGTTGATGATGAGCCTTTAGCGCTTGATATCCTGGAGGATTATATTTCTAAAGTTCCTTTTTTAACCCTGGTAAAAAGATGCGAAAATCCAATCGAAGCACTTCAGGTTGTTCAGGGCGGGGGCATAGATTTGGTCTTTTTAGATATTCAAATGCCGGAATTAACAGGGATTCAGTTTTTAAAAATCGCAGGCACCAAATGTAGCTACATTTTAACAACAGCTTACCCGCAATATGCTTTAGAAAGCTACGATTTGAATGTTTCTGATTATTTGCTGAAACCTATTGCTTTCGATCGTTTTTACAAAGCGGTAGAGAAGGTTCACAAGCAGCACAAACCTGTTGATGTACCCGCCAGCGTAGCGCAACCAATTATTACCCCGGCAGCCTTTTCATCGCCAGCAAACCCTATTCAGGATTATATTTTCGTGAAAACAGAGCATAAAATCCAAAAAATATATTTGCACGATATACTTTACATCGAAGGGCTGAAAGATTACATTTCAATTTTCACCAAAGAGGAACGAATCATTACGCTTCAAAGCATGAAAAAGATGGAAGAAGCATTACCTCAAAGCCAGTTTATCCGGGTGCACAAATCTTATATTGTAGCGGTTGATAAAATTGAAAGTATTGAGCGTAGCCGCATTACCATCAATCAGAAAATTATCCCGGTAGGAGACACCTATCGTGATGAGTTTTTTAGGGTAATCGGAAATAAAAATATTTAGATCTTGAATGTAGAATCACCAATTAAAAATGTAATTGGTTAAAATCTATTATGTGAAATTATCTTAATACTTTATCTCGGTACTATTATAAATCCTGCCCTAAAACCTTTCTGATCTCTGTTTCTACCGCTAGTGTAATTTCATTAGCAGTTTTTTCGCCGGGCTCAATTGGCTTTAGTACAGTCCATTTCAATGCATTGCCGGTAGTTAAAGGGAACATCCCAAACCGAACGATTTTCCATGAATTTTCAATAGCAACTGGTACTACTAATGCATTAGGAACAGCTTTTAAAATGGTGGCAATTCCGCCGAACTGAAACTGTTTCACCTGACCATCTTTTGCCCGTGTTCCTTCCGGGAAAATTACCGTACTCCAATTATTTTCTTTCATTCTGCGGCCCAGCTTAATGATTTCAGAAATGGCCTGTTTGTTGTCTTTTCTGTTGATGTTGGCTCCACCACCTAAGCGCAAATTGATAGAAATAGATGGGATCCCTTTCGTTAGTTCGATTTTGGAGATGAACTTTGCACTGTATTTTCTTAGAAACCAAATCAACGATGGAATATCGTACATGCTTTGATGGTTGGCTGCAAATATGATTGGCCGATCAGTGGGTAAGTTATAATCGTTTTTGAAACTAATCGAATTGAAAAGAAATATCTGGCAATAAGTCAAAAAGAAATTAAGAATATCAACAGAAACCTTGTGTGCTTTATAACCAAAAAACTTATGGCAAATCCATTGAATGGGATGAAAAATGCAAAGCATCAAGCCAAAGAAAAAGTAAAATATTAGTGTAAGGATGTATCCGAAAAGTTTGCTCATTTGGTTTTAAAATAAAGCAACAAAGATAATGATTACAATTCGCCGTTTAAAATCAACAGTTTTGCTTTTAAAATAGCAGCGACACTCATGGAATCGGTAATTTCATTGTTTAGAACCATCTGATAAACCTCATTGAAAGGAAGTTTTTTAACTACCAGTTGTTCAGTTTCTTCTGGCATGGCGATGCCCTGAATTAAATCGGTAGCGATATAAATGATGCTGAGCTCATCACTTACAGAGTTTGATAAATGCATACGCTGAATTTCTTTCCAGTTCCTGGCGCTCATGCCAGTTTCTTCCAGCAATTCTCGCCTGGCACTTTCTAATGGGTCTTCGCCCAATGGTCCGCCACCTTCAGGAATTTCCCAGCTGTATGCTTTTAAAGGAAAACGGTATTGCCCAACCAGCCAGGTGTTGTAATCTTCATCCAAAGGCAAAATGCCAATGGCTAAGTTTTTGAAATGTACTTCACCATAAATTCCCTTTCCACCCGACGGATTAATCACCTGGTGTTCAGTTACGCTAATCCAATTGTTATCATATTTTAGATCACTTTCAAGTGTTTTCCAGGGATTTATTTCTTCCATGCTTGCAAATTACAAATATCCATTATGAAACGAAACTTATTATGGCTTTGATACCGGAGGCGGTGGGATTTTCTTGGCAATTTTAGTAAACCGGTAATTCAGACTGAAAATAAAGTTTTGTGTGTTGTTGGTTGAAAAGCTTTGAAGCCTGAAATTTTCACCCTCATTATAAACCGTATTGTTTCGGTTGCCAAAAATATCATTCAGGGTTACCCTTAAGTTTAATCTATTACTGAAAAACAACTTTCGGGCAGAAAAACTTGATGTTACCGAGCCTTTGTTTCGTCCTTGAGCACTCACGTTATTGGCATAATTCAAGTTCGATTCGAAAGCAGTTTTCTGCGGCAACTGCATAGAAAAACCAAAGGTTCCGCGAACACTAATCCCATCTCTGTTTAATGCGCTATTGAGTTTTGAAGTATATTTACTTTGAATTAAGCTGAAATTTCCATTGGCTGATATTTTATTTGTTGGTCGGTAATTACCAATTAAAATTAGCGCCAAAGAATTGTTCGTTCCCACATTATCAAACGTACTTTCAGATCGGGCAGTAGTTGAACCCGGAATCAAAATCACCGTTCTGAAACGTTCGATCACACCTTGACTGCTCGAATAGGAAAGTCGAGGTGTAAATGACCATTTCTGCCCGAACGCCCCAAAACTAATATCCATTTGATGCGTATAGGATGGTGAAAGATTCGGATTTCCATAGGAAATATTTAAAGTATCAACATTATTCACCTGAGGATTTAATGTATTTTCTCTCGGGCGGTTGATTCGGATACTGTAGGTTGCGCCCAGGTTGTATCGCTTTCTAAAAAACCTGTTAAGCGAAAGGTTAGGAAATACGCTCAAATAAGGTTTTACATTATAATTTTCACCTGTTGACAAATCAAAGGCCACATCAGTAAGCTCTGTTCTTACACCCGTTTTAACTCCCCAGCCTGCATTACGATAATTGTAAGAGGCGTAGCCAGCCAGAATATTTTCATTGTATAAAAACTGGTTGCTTAACCTGTTATTGGTTACAAACTGCTGCGTTTGGAAGTTGAAATTCTCAACCAGCAAATCGTTATCATTTTTGCGATAATTATAAGCCAAACCAAATTCTACCCGATCTCTTTTTTTAAATACGGGTTTATCATAGTCGAGGTTAAGAGTTAGGCCATTATTGCCAATGTCGTTATTGTTTTGTTGCAGTGTTGCCCGGGATACGCCCAGCGGTTGATAAGTGGTACTAAAACTCCGCAAATCCAAACTTCCATTTGTATTAAAAGTTAACCCTATTGATAAGCTTCCGCCACTGGTATCGGTTTGCAATTTATAATCTGCATTCACAACGAAATTATTGCTCTTCCCATCGCCCGTATTGGTTTGATTTCTCAAACGGTTTTGAATGAGTTGCTCGCTTAAATATCTTAAATCGTTTGATGAATTGGATGAAGATTTGTTGTCGTTGTAGTTTGTTGATACCCGAATGTTTTGCTTTGGTGTGATATCCCAATCGAAGCCCAATCTAAAATTTGCACCACGGCTTTTGCTTTTGCTGGCGCCTTTTTGATCATAATAAAAAGTAGTATCGGGAAAGAAATTTTCTCGGTAACTGTTGCTTTCGCCTCTGCCAACATTGTAACGATAGGCTGCACTTCCGTTGATGGCGTAGTTTTTTCCTCTGTAAGATGCATTTGTATTGGCATTCCCATTTCCTTGTATCCCGCCGGCTATTCCAACATTTCCATTGAAACCAACTTTAAATCCTTTTTTCATTACAATGTTGATGATACCTTCTCCATCGCCACTGTACTTTGCCGGAGGGTTAGTCAACACTTCAATTTTTTCGATTGCATCAGATGGCAGCACGTTTAAAAGATCAGCGATGTTGGAAGTCATATAGTCAGAGGGTTTCCCATCAATAAAAACCCGGGTGCTTTTTTTACCGGCAATGGTTGCGTTTCCATCGATATCCACCTGTACCATTGGAACATTCTTCAACACATCTGTTGCCGTACTTCCCTCGGCTAAAACCGATGAGCCAACATTATAAGTTACACCATCAGCACCGAATTCTATTGCAGGTTTTTGAACCGTAATGGTTACTTCCTGTAAGGAGTTTTGTTCAGAACTTAATTTTAAGGCACCTAAGTTACGGTCGGAATCTTTTTCTGTGATGATGATCCCATTTACGATGAGCGGCGCATAACCTACAAAACTAATTTTAATTCTGTAGTTTCCTGGTTTTAGGTTTTTAATGCTGAAAAATCCATCTTCATCGGTTGCTGAGGTGGTTACTGGTTGCTCTGTGCCGTCAATGTACACCGCAACAATTGCTGATGGGATAGATAAACCGCCAACCTCTTCTACAACTTTACCGCTAATTGTTCCTTTTTCAGCCATGAAAGCAGTGGTCGCTAAAAAAAGGACCAATAAAATTAGAATTGATATAGGTAAGCGTTTTTTCAATGTTTGGTTAGTGAAAAAAAAAGGCGTTTAAAAATATATTTTCAAACGCCTTTTTCAAAATTAAAATGATCCTTCATCAGGACGGTTATCCTGCTGCTCGTCTTTCTTTTTAGTTTTATTTAAGTTAAATGTTGTTTTTCCAAAACGGTATGAGAACGTTAAATTACCCATGGTTCCCTGCATCTGACGTTCAAAATCAACAATAGTTGCTCTGTCTTCGGTAGTCATACTCCATCTTCTGGTGTTAAATACATCTCTCACATTGAAACTTAAAGAAGCTTTTTTGTTAGGGAAATCATATTTCGCACCGCCATCAATTCCATACATCGCATTTCGCTTTCCTTGTGCCATTACTTCAGGAGCACGATAGTCTCCACGCAATTGTAAGGAAACGTCTTTAGCAACCGTTAAGTTCGCTGTAATATTGGCGTTCCAGCTAAATCCGCTGCTGGTTGGAATGTCAAATCTGGTATCACCAGCAAATTTAGCCTGGTATAAGTTTACGTTAGTAGTAAAGTTTAAAGCTTTAACCAAATCAAAACGGCCAATCAACTCTAAACCTGTATTGATTTGATTGGTTAAATTTTGAGGCGTTGAGGTAATGATACCATTAACGGGGGTACTTCTAACCCGTTGGATGACATCATTGGTTTGGCGGAAATATAAGCTAGAGGTTAAAGTAACCTTCTTGAAATATTTACTGTAACCTAATTCAAAGGAGTGAACATCTTCCGGTAATAAATTTGGGTTACCTTGTCTGTAGTTAAATGGCTCAGAAACATCTAAAAATGGGTTAGTATCCCACGGACGAGGACGGTTTACACGACGGGTATAACTTAATTGTACCTGCTGCTCACCTTTTAATTTTTGTGTTAAAAACACACTTGGATATAATCTTCTGTAACGGATATTGCCATCGCTTCCTACCAGAACATTGCCATTATAACCTTCCAAATGTGTATCTAAACGGGCATCTTCAGCTCTTAAACCCAGTTGATAACCAAAATCTTTAATTTGGTTCTGGTAATTAAGGTATAAAGCATGAACCTGATCTTTGCTATTAAAATCGTTAATCAATTTATTGTTTCGGATTACGATTTCCGTATTGGTCAGCACAGAATCGGCATATTGATTATTATCTGCCAAACGGATCTGGCTGCGGTATCCGGCTTCAATTTTTCCTGTTTTGCCTACAGGTAAAGTATAATCGGCCTGGATATTATAATTTGAGTTATCGCCAGTGTTATAAATGCGTTGTAAACTTGGATTAATATTTACATCCGTACCGTTTCTGTTGGTAATGGTTGTATTATACGCTTGATCATTATCGTTGTAACCCGAAGAATAACCAAAGTTAAAGGTTAACTCTTCTTTTGGTTTCTTAAATTTCTGAGAATAATCCAGGTTTAAATCATAACTGCTTCCACTTCCCTGGTTAACATTATTTCTGTTGCTATAGGAAACAGGACTTAAATTTCTGGCCAACTGTCTGATATCGATGTATTCATTTCTATCGTTTTCCCTGGAATTAAATCCACCTGAAAAACTTACGACACTTTTTGGCGCCAGGTAATAATCAATACCCGCTTTAACATTATGACCTTTATCTTGTGAGGTAGATTTCGTGTTCTGGCTTAAAAATGCAGTTCTGCTGGTATCACTTTTATAGGTGATATCTTGAAAACCGCCACCAATTCTATTGCCGTAGCGGTAGCTATAGTTTCCATAAATATTTACCTTACTGTTTTGAAAACTCAAATTGGTATTGGCATTGTAGTTATCTCTATTTCCAGCGGTTACCGCCGCAGAACCATTAAAACCTAATTTCGTGTTTTTCTTCAATACGATATTGATGATACCTGACTGCCCTTCAGCATCATATTTTGATGAAGGATTGGTGATTACTTCAACACTTTCAATTGAACTTGCAGGGATGGACTGAAGAATTTGCGCAACATTTCCACCTGCAATTAATGAAGGTTTTCCATCAATTAAAACCCTTACACCGCTTGATCCACGTAAGCTCACGTTTCCATCCATATCTGTAGAAACTGAAGGAACATTTTGCAATAGATCACTTGCCGATCCACCTTCACTGATTACACTTTGATCAACTGAGAAAATCTTTTTATCGATACCCATCTGCATGCCTTGCTTTTGGCCGGTAACAGTAACCTCGCTTAAAATATTTCCTTTTGCAGTATTCATCTTAATATCGCCAAAGTTTAATGTGCCGGTTGCTGCGGTAATGGCTACATTATCTCTAACCATTGTTTGGTAACCCACAAAGCTGATTTTGAAAGTGAAAGTACCTGTAGGTAAATCAGCCATTGTAAAGGCTCCGTTCACGTCAGTTTGTGCAATTTTTACATTTTTAGCAGTTGCTTTATCAATTAAAACAGCTGTAGCAAAAGGAATGGTTTCTTGTGTTTTAGCATCTTTAAGTACACCTGTTATTTTGGCTTTCCCGCCAGTTTGCGCAAACAGATTAAAAGATAAACTTAGTAGTAAAAGGGTAATTTGTATCGTCCTCGATTTCAAAATTCTCATTAAAATATAATATATGTTGTGTGTTTTCTGTAAAGGGAGACAAAGTAACGGCAACTAAGTTTAATTAAGGAGGCGTAACTATTTTATTACAGCCATTTTATAGTAATATTTTTGTGGGCATGTTTTAAGCAATTTGCTGTTGTATTGAGGTGAAAAGGTGGTTAAACAGAAAACAATCAAACAATATTAATATGCTGCAATACCTAAATTGTTACTTTTGCTTTAGATGAAAAAAATATTAATCGTTGATGATTTACATCCGGCTTTTAAAATGCAAGCCATTGCAATGGGTTACGAAGTTGATGACGAACCGAAAATTACCCGTGAACAGACTTTAGCTAAAATTAAAGATTACATGGGCATAGCAGTTAGAACCAAATTTCGAATTGACTCAGAAATTTTTGCTGCAGCAACGAACCTGAAATTTGTCGCCCGTGCTGGTGCAGGTTTAGATAATATTGATGATAAAATTGCTTTTGAGCGAAATATCGCGTTGATCAATGCACCTGAGGGAAATTGTGATGCCGTAGGAGAGCATGCCACAGGTTTACTTTTATCGCTGATGAACAATTTTCGCCGGGCTGATCTGGAAATCAGAAACGGGATCTGGGATCGTGAGGGAAACCGTGGTTATGAGCTAAAAGGTAAAAAAGTCGGTATTATCGGCTACGGTTTTATGGGGCAAAGCTTTGCCAAAAAGTTAGCTGGTTTCGAAGTGGATGTGATGGCTTACGATAAATATAAAACTGGTTTTTCTGATGCGTTTGCCCGCGAAGTAAGCATGGAAGAAATTGTAAAGCATAGCGATGTGTTAAGCCTGCATATTCCATTAACTGCAGAAACCAGGCAAATGGTTGATGATGAATATTTTTTCCATTTCAAAAAACCAATTTTCTTCATCAATACGGCACGGGGAGAAATTGTAATCACGAAAGCGGTTTTAAATGCGATTGATTCTGGAAAAATTTTAGGTGCCGGCTTGGATGTGTTGCAAACCGAAAAATTTCCTGCCATGGGCGAACAACCTTGGTATGAGGCATTGAAAGAGAATGATAAAGTAATTTTAACCCCGCATGTCGGCGGTTGGACCTTTGATTCTTACCGTAAAATTTCGGAGGTGTTAGCCGAGAAGTTGAAAGGACTATCTTTCTAAGTTGTTGCACTATGGCTATCTTAATCTTATTCTAAATAAGAAACAATTGCCATTTCTTCTCGAAGTTTCCATCCTATTTTGCTAAATTGGAATACAAATTCTAACTAAATTACATCATGCCGAAAGATCATTTATATTCAACAACAGTAACATGGACAGGAAATAAGGGCTCTGGAACAATGGATTATCGTTCCTACGACCGCGATTATGTTATATCTGTAAAAGGAAAAGCTGATATTTCAGGATCTTCGGATTCTGCCTTTCTTGGTGATAAATCCAAATATAATCCTGAAGATTTACTGCTGGCTTCTATTTCGAGTTGCCATATGCTTTGGTATTTGCACCTGTGTTCTAAAAATGAAATTGTTGTAATCGATTATAAAGATGAGGCAGTGGGAACGATGGAAGAATCGGCTGATGGAAGTGGTAAATTTAAAGAGGTAACCTTACATCCGCAGGTTTTAATCGCCGATAAGGCACACTTTGAACTGGCAGAATCATTACATGCGGAAGCCAACAAAATGTGTTTCATTGCCAATTCATTAAACTTTCCTGTAAAACACGAAGCGGCTTGCAAAGCGGAGAATAGCGCTTAAGTAGAAAGTAGAGAGTAGAAAGTAAAAGAAGAGAGTAGAAAGTAAAAAGTATAAAGTACAAAGTGGGAAGTAAAAATTAAAGTTGGCAGTTTTCAATTTACAAACTGCCAACTGAAACTGCCAATTACCTCACTGTATAAACATTATCGTTTGGTGTCGCATCTACGTAAATGCCATTGTCCAATGCTATTGATTTGATTTTGCGATTGGTAGTGATCGTCATCGTAAACTCTTTCTGATTTACTTTCCAAACTGCAGGTGTTTTATGAATTGTTTCCGTTTTTCCTTCCGTATCTGTAACTAAAATATCAAAAGGTATTGCAAAGCCTCCTATGTTTTTAATTACAAAAGTTGCCTTTCCTGAAGAGATTTCAGTTTTGCCAATGGCCAGATCCAGATAATTGTTGGTGAAGAACCAATTTTGGAAAAACCAGTTTAAATTTTGACCCGAGCCCGTATTCATCGAATTAAAATAATCCCATGGGATGGGATGTTTGCCGTTCCAGGTATTCATGTAATGGTGTAACGCTTTTTTGAAAAGATCATCGCCAAGCATATCCTTTAATGCTAAATAAGATAAGGAAGCCTTGCCATAAGAGTTGTTGCCGTAACCCGCACCCGAAACCTGATCAGACATTGAAATTACAGGTTGATCTTCCTCGGCAGATTTATCATTGATGTAGCTATTCACCCTGAACTTTTTGTAAAAATTATCTGCAGCTTGTTTGCCATGTTCGGCAATGCCGATTAAATATTCGAAAGTGGTTGCCCAGCCCTCATCCATATAAGCATAACGGGTTTCGTTAATGCCCATAAAGAAAGGGAAATAAGTGTGTGCTACCTCATGATCTTGCACCAATTGAGCGAAAACCGGATCTCCAAAGTTGGAATCGTTAACCATCATGGGGTATTCCATATCGGCAAAACCCTGGAAAGCTATACTTTTTGCGTAAGGATATGGAATTCCAGGCCAGTTGTTAGAAAACCAGGCCAAAGCATTGATATTATACTTTACAGAGTTTAAAAAATCTTTCCCTGTGGTTGGGTTGTAAGCCGCTTGCGCACTTGCCCGGCGACCGGTCTTAGCATCAACAACTACACTTCCGCCATCCCAAACATAGTGATTGCTCAATGCAAAGGTCACATCGGGAATATGATCTGCTTTAAACTTCCAGGTGTTCCAGTCTTTTTGAGCAGTTACTTTACCGTTTTTTAATTCATCTGCAGTAGCAATGTTTACCACGCCATCTGTATTATACGATTTTTTTAAACGGGCCGAAATTTCAGGCTGCAATACTTCATCAGGATTTAGAAAATCGCCTGTGGCATATACCACATAATTTTTCGGCGCTTTAACTGAAAAAACGTAATCATTAAAGTCATTATAAAATTCTGCCCTATCGGTATGTGGAATGCGATCCCATCCGTTGTAATCATCGTAAACAGAAATACGAGGATAGCTATAAGCTACAAAGAAGGAGTTAGGATCAATCTGACCTTCACGACCGCTTTCTTTTGATAA
>NZ_AJLG01000146.1 GCF_000258495.1 Pedobacter agri PB92 | reverse complement strand
GGGAAGTACAACTATGGTTTTAATAAAGAAGCGAATAAAGGCAGAGAACAAGGACTTTACAAATACAAATTTACAGTTCCAACCGCTTGGAAAAATCAAAAAATCAATATTGTATTTGAAGGGTCGATGACCGATACGGAAGTTAAAATTAACGGGAAATTGGCAGGAGATGTTCATCAAGGCTCATTTTATGTTTTCAGATATGATATTTCTAAACTGTTAATTTCAGGTGAAAATCTACTTGAAGTAAAAGTTTCCAAGCATTCTGCCAATCAATCGGTTAATGAAGCAGAGCGTAAAGCCGATTTCTGGATTTTTGGTGGCATTTTCAGACCTGTTTATCTTGAATCTCTACCACAAACTCATATCGATAGAATAAAAATTGATGCCAAAGCCAATGGTATTTTTACAGCTAATGTTTCCACTTCCGGCGGGGCCGATAAAATTAATGTAGAACTTGTAGATGCAAAAGGAAAGAAATTTGGAAGTGATTTTTCAACCAAAATAACAGCTAATTCTACCAGTATCGAACAAGAATTTAAAAACCCTGCACTTTGGTCTTCAGAGTTTCCAAATCTTTACACCGCAACGATTTCGCTTATCAAAAATGGCAAAACCATTCATCAAATTTCAAAAAAAATCGGTTTCAGAACCGTTGAAGTGAAGGAACGCGACGGCGTTTACGTAAATGGTGTAAAAATGAAGTTCAAAGGTGTAAATCGCCATTCTTTTTATCCAACATCTGGCAGAACAACAAGTAAAAAAATAAGCATTGCTGATGTTGAACTGATGAAAGAAATGAACATGAATGCCGTGAGAATGTCACACTATCCGCCTGATGGGCATTTTTTGGATGTTTGTGATTCGCTGGGTTTATTCGTGATGGATGAGCTTGCCGGCTGGCATGGAACCTATGATACTCCAACGGGAACAAAGTTGATGAAAGAAATGATGGTGAATGATGAAAATCATCCATCGATTATATTTTGGGCAAACGGAAATGAGGGCGGACACAACCGCGAACTCGACCATCTTTTCGCTGAAGAAGATATTCAAAAACGCCCTTTAATCCATCCTTGGGAAGTTTTTAATGGATTTGAAACCACACATTATCGTGAATTTAACTATGGAATTGGAAACTACGAGCATGGCCACAACATATTAATGCCAACTGAATTTTTGCATGGCATGTGGGATGGCGGTCATGGAGCAGGCATTGAAGATTACTGGAACGCGATGTGGAAGAACCCACAGTCTGCCGGTGGTTTCCTTTGGGATTTTGCCGACCAGGCCGTTGTCCGTACCGACAAAAATGGCGAATTGGATACCGATGGAAATCACGGTCCGGATGGAATTGTTGGCCCTTACCATGAGAAAGAGGGAAGTTTCTTTACCATTAAAGAAGTTTGGAGCCCCGTTTTTGTAGAGAAAAGAGAAATGACTGCCGGTTTTGACGGGGGATTTTTATTGGAAAATCGGTATGCATTTACCAACCTTAACCAATGTACTTTCGAATGGAAGTTGAAAAAACTTAAAGCTGGCGATGATGCAGCTTTCAAGGCCGGAAAAGCTGATGCGCCAAATATTAAACCTTTTGAGAAAGGGAAATTACAAGTAAATCTTCCAACAGATTGGAGAAGTTTTGATGTTTTATATTTAACAGCAAAGGATTTTTATGGAAAGGAACTTTTTACCTGGAGTTTCCCAATTACATTACCTACAGCCGATGCAGCGAAAATCGTAGTGAAAACAGCATCGTCTAAAGTAACCTTAAAAGAAGATGCAAAAGTTTATCAAGTTTCAGCAAATGGCATCGATTTAACTTTTGACAAAATCTCCGGATTGTTACAAAAAGCTAAAAATGCAAAAGGTGTGGTTCCGTTTTCGAACGGTCCGATTTTACAGGAAGGTGTGAATAATTTTAAAAATTTTACCGCTAAAACCGATGGCGAAAATCTGGTTATTTCATCAACTTATGATAAAAAAGAAAGCTGGAATACCTTGCAATGGACAGTCTATCCGTCTGGATGGTTAAAAATGGAAGTCAAATATTTCCCTGCTGAGTATTTCACCACATTCGTGGGATTAAACTTTTCTTATCCTGAAAGTGAAATCAAATCAGTTGAATATAAAGGAAATGGACCGTACCGAGTTTGGAAAAACAGGATGAAAGGACAACAGTTTGGTATCTGGAAAAAGGATTACAATGATTCGGCAACAGGAGAACCGGCTTGGCAATATCCGGAATTTAAAGGATATTACTCGAATATGTATTGGTGTGAATTTGTCGGCAAATCTCAAAGCTTTAAAGTAGTAACCGATAGGGAGGATGTTTTCTTGCGATTATTTACGCCAAAGAAATCTAAGGATACAGAATATGACAATATGAGTCCGACTTTCCCAAATGGAGATATTTCTTTTATGAATGGGATTTCGGCAATTGGTACAAAAACCCAAAAACCTGAAACGACCGGACCAATGGGGATGAAAAATATTTATTATGATTTTGATAAAGACCCAAGCAGGGCTTTGGATATGACGTTGTATTTTGATTTCAGTACCTCGTCATTGCGAGGAGGCACGACGAAGCAATCTAATTAGTGAAATGATAGGAAAAAAGATTTATCACGCGGATATACGCAGAAAAGGGATTAGAAATCTGCGTACATCTCCAGAATCAACGGGAAAAAATAAAAAATATAGAAATCGGTGTAATCAACCGCAAAGCGTAAATGAACATTAAAATATACATGTTGATAATCAGCATCTGGCTACTGCCACTTACCAAAGTGGTGGCGCAAGTTTCTTTGCAAAATACCACTTGCGAGATGCTTCAAAATCCGCTGGGAATTGATGTTCAGAAACCACGTTTTGCCTGGCATATTATTTCAAAAGAAAGAAATGTAATGCAAACGGCTTATCAGGTTTTAGTTGCTTCATCATTAGAAAAATTGGATGCCAACGAAGGCGATTTATGGAATTCTGAAAAAGTAAATTCTGCTGAATCTATTCATGTAAAATATAGTGGAAAAGAGCTTAAAAGCCGGTTAAAGGCTTATTGGAAAGTTAAAGTTTGGACTACCGCCGGGCAAAGCGAATGGTCAGCCAATAATTATTTTTCAATGGGTTTGCTGTATTATAAAGATTGGCCAAAAGGTTGGATAGGTTTCGATAGAGCTTTCCCCTGGGATAATATTAAAACCGATTCCCGTTTATCGGCAAGGTATTTCAGAAAGGAATTTCAAGCTGCCAAAAACATAAAATCTGCAACAGCATCTATCATTGGTTTAGGTTTATATGAGCTTTACATCAACGGTAAAAAAGTTGGGGAGGATGTATTGTCTCCCTCGCCAACAGATTACACCAAAAATGTGAAATACAATACCTACGATGTTACTTCATATATCAAAAATGGAAAGAATGCAGTAGGTACTATTTTAGGTAATGGTCGGTTTTTCGCCATGCGCCAAAATGAAAAACCTTATAAAATTAAAACCTTTGGCTTTCCGAAGATGCTGATGAACATCAACATCGTTTATACAGATGGAACAACCACAAATATCGATACGGATGACAGTTGGAAAGGTACTGCTGATGGGCCAATCAGAACCAATAATGAATACGACGGCGAAGAATATGACGCGACGAAAGATTTAACGGGTTGGAATACTATCGGTTTTGATGATAGCAAATGGGCAAAAGCCGAATTTGTGCAGGAGCCAACAGGCGTAATCGAGGCGCAAATGAATGAAAATATGCGTGTGATGAATACGCTAAAACCTGTATCAATCAAAAAAATCTCTGGCGATAGATATATTCTGGATATGGGGCAAAATATGGTGGGCTGGCTTCAAATCAAGGTAAAAGGTTTAAAAGGAAAGCAAATTAAAATGCGTTTTGCAGAATCGTTACAGGATAATGGCGAATTATTCACCGCCAATCTTCGCAATGCGAAATGTACCGATTTATATACGTTAAAAGGTGGCGAACAAGAAACCTGGGAACCAACTTTTGCCTATCGTGGTTTCAGATATGTAGAGCTTTCGGGGTATACTTATCAGCCAGCTATTAATGATTTTGTTGGTAAGATGATTTACGACAATATTAAAACCGTCGGAACTTTCGAAACATCTGATGCCCTAACCAACCAGATTTTTAAAAACGCCTGGTGGGGAATTGCAGGAAGTTACAAAGGGATTCCGGTCGATTGCCCGCAACGGAATGAGCGTATGCCTTGGTTAGGTGATAGGGGTGCAGTAGCTTATGGTGAAAATTTCGTTTTCGATAACGGCAGATTTTATACCAAATGGTTGCAGGATATTAGAAATTCGCAGAAAGAAGATGGTGCGATTCCTGATGTTGCTCCGGCATTCTGGAGATATTACAGCGATAATATGACCTGGCCGGGAGCAATGCTTTTGGTTACGGAAATGGTTTACAAGCAAACGGGAGATGTGTCTGCAGTTCACGACAACTATCCGGCAATGAAAAAATGGCTGGCTTATATGCAAGACCGCTACATGCAAGATTACATTTTAACGAAAGATAGCTATGGCGATTGGTGTATGCCACCGATTACCATTGAGTTTGGTCGCGGAAAAAGTGCCGATAAAAAATATCCGTCAGCCTTAATTTCGACCGCTTATTATTATCATTTCACACAGTTGATGATTCAGTTTGCAGAAGCGATTGGAAACGAAGCGGATGTTAAAGATTACCAGGCTTTGGGAGAAAAAATTAAGAATGCTTTCAACCAGAAATATTATAATGAAAAAGGTTATTACTCCGCCAATGCTTTAACAGACAACATCATTCCGCTTTACTTTGGTATGGTTCCTCAAAACAAAGTGGAGGAGGTTTTTAAGAATATCACTTACACGATAGAGGTAACGAATAAGGGGCATTTAAGTAACGGACTGGTTGGTATTCAGTGGTTAATGCGTTGTTTAAATGATTATGGCCGACCAGATTTAGCTTACACCATCGCAACTAAAAAAACATATCCAAGCTGGGGCTACATGGTTGACAATGGTGCTACAACCATTTGGGAATTATGGAACGGCAACACCGCCGACCCGAAAATGAATTCTCAAAACCATGTAATGATGCTTGGCGATTTATTAATCTGGTATTATGAAAACCTGGCAGGAATTAAATCTGAAAGTCAGGCTTTCAAAAAAATCATCATGAAACCGGAGATGATTAATAGTTTGAATTCGGTTAGCGCAAGTTACCATTCAGCTTATGGATTAATCAAAAGCAGTTATACAAAAACAGCAAAGCAGTTCAACTGGAACATCACGGTTCCTGCAAACACAAGGGCTTTGGTTTATATTCCTGCAAATAATAGAAATGAAATTAGAGAGAAATTGAAATCGATAAAAGATTTAAAATTCATAAAAATGGAGTATAACAGAGCGATTTATGAAGTTGGCTCAGGAGATTATTCATTTGTTGTGGAGGGGAAATAATGTTACACTAGCCGTCATTGCGAGGCACGAAGCAATCTTATTAAAAGAGATTGCTTCAACTGATAAAAATCAGTTTCGCAATGATGAAAAACTAAAATACAATTATGAGAAAGATTTTAAACCCACTAACGCTATTCATCTTACTGCTCACCACGGTAAATGTATTCAGCCAAACGAAAGATGTTGTGGTGTCAGAAGAAGCATTAAACAAATCGAAAGAATGGGTTTCAGCATTAAACTTAAATGATGCAACAAAAAAGTCAGCAGTTGAAAATATTATTGCTGTTCATCTAACCACGATTAGAGATTGGCATAACTCGCACCCATCCTCAACGGTACCGGATGGAATTAATCCGGTTACAGGAAATAAATTAAGCGACTTAGATAAGCAGATTATTGCTGATTCAGCAATTCCAACAACCGTTCATCAAGCTTTAATGGATGGCTTAAAGAAAAATTTATCGCCAGAACAAGTAGAAGTCATTTTAGATAAATACACGATTGGTAAGGTTGATTTCACAATGAAAGGTTATAAGGCCATCGTTCCTGATTTAACTGCTGATGAAGAGGCGAAAATTTTGGCTTTTTTAAAGCAAGCTCGAGAACAAGCTGTCGATTATAAAAACATGAAACAGATTTCGGCCATTTTTGAGATTTATAAAACGAAATCAGAGCAAATGCTAAATAATAACGGACGCAGCTGGAGGGCACTTTATAGTGCCTACACAAAAAAGATAAAAGAAGAAAAGGCTAATAAGGTAAAGCAATGAGGTGTTTTGCTTCGTCTCTTCGTCATTGCGAGGCACGAAGCAATCTAAATGCTATAAGGTTGTAGCGACCGTACTGAGACTGCTTCGTGTCTCGCAATGATGACTGTTTATATAGTTGATTAAATATAATTATGTTAAAAAGAAAAATATACATTACACTAGGACTTGCTATTGCACTTACCATAAACGCTAAAGCTCAGGTTGAAAAATGGCAGACTGGCGTTGTAAAACAAGAGTTTCTTTACGATAAAGCACCGTTTCCATCTTGTCACTCAGCAACCATTGCGGAAACACCAACCGGTTTGGTAGCCTCTTTTTTTGGAGGCACTAAAGAGCGAAATCCTGATGTAGAAATTTACATCAGCCGTTTTATTGATGGTAAATGGTTGGCACCTGTTTCTGTAGCAAATGGCGTGATGCCCGATGGTAAAAGATTACCCACCTGGAACCCGGTATTATATCAGGTACCGGGCGGGGATTTATTGTTGTTTTACAAAATCGGACCGAAACCATCTGAATGGTGGGGCTTGATGAAAACCTCAAAAGATGGTGGGATTACCTGGTCTGAAGCGACAAAATTGCCAGATGGTTATATCGGACCTGTTAAAAATAAGCCGGTTTTATTAAGCAACGGAAATCTTTTCGCACCATCGAGTAAAGAAGGCAATGGCTGGAAGATCCATTTCGAGGTAACAAAAGATAATGGCAAAACCTGGCGCACTGTTGGCCCGCTACCTGAAAATGGTATTAAAGCTATTCAGCCAAGTATTTTACAGCATGGAAATGGTAAACTTCAAATTTTAGCAAGAACAGCAAACCGGGCAATTGTAGAATCCTGGTCGGAAGATAATGGTGAAACCTGGTCTCCATTGACTAAAACCTCTTTACCCAATAACAATTCCGGAACGGATGCAGTAACGATGAAAGATGGTCGACATGTATTGGTGTATAACCATGTTTTGCCTCCAGGCGATTTAGCTAAAGGACCAAGAACACCTCTAAACGTTTCTGTTTCCAGGGATGGGAAAACTTGGTCAGCCGCTTTAATTTTAGAAGATTCACCAATTAGCCAGTATTCATACCCGGCTGTTATTCAAACTTCTGATGGTATGTTGCATTTCATTTACACCTGGAGAAGAGAAAAAATCAAACACGTGGTTGTAGACCCATCGAAGTTAAAATTGAAAAAATTAAAAATGGCGTTTGGCCAAAGCTTAATGGTTATACCGCTCCGGTAATTACGGAAACTAAGAACGAAGAACCATGAGAAATATGAAGCGTTTTTTACGGATCGAATCCCCAATCAACCTTGTACTTTTCTGCTCCTCGTCATTGCGAGGTACGAAGCAGTTGCACTCTAAGGAGTCAATTGGCTATGCAATTCCCGGGGAGCTGTTCAAATATGTTGGTGTAGTTTTTACTATTTATTTGTTATCAGTAAACAACCTATCTGCACAAACTCAAAACTCCGATAATCTTTACAAAAAACCTCTCGTAGATGTTTTAAAAGAAATTCAAACGCGTTTCAAGGTTCAGATTAAATACTCAGAACCTCAAGTAAAAGATAAATGGGTAAACTATGCCGATTGGCGTTTTCGTGCCAATGTCGATGAAACGTTAACCAATGTGCTCACGCCTTTGGATATGAAAGTAAACAAAGAGAAGCCAGGTGTTTATAAACTAAAAGAGTATGAATATTACCGTTGGGAAGTGCAGGATGGTTGGGCTTATCTCGATACTTTAGCAACAAAATACCACGACAAGGCCAGTTGGGAGAAACGCAAAGCGGAAATTAAGCCAGAATTGTACAAAGCCTTGATGTTATCTCCGTTGCCAGCAAAGGTTAATTCAAAGCCGATTATCACAGCTAAAAGAATTTTCGATGGCTATTCTGTAGAGAATATTGCGCTGGAGATTTTACCTGGTGTTTGGATTAATGGTTCATTATATAAGCCGCTAACTGCAAAAGGAAAAATTCCGGTGATTTTGAGTCCTGATGGACATTGGGAGAAACAAAGATACAGAGCCGATTGTCAGCTTCGTTGTGCAACAATTGCCAGAATGGGAGCCATGGCTTTCAGTTACGATTTATTTGCCTGGGGAGAATCTATGCTCCAGTTTAAGTATGAAGACCACAGAAGAAGTTTAGCCCAAACAGTTCAAACTTTAGGTGGGATAAGAATTTTAGATTATTTCTCTTCATTAAAAGAAACCGATACCAACAGAATTGGGATTAGTGGTGGCTCAGGTGCCGGAAGTCATTCCATTTTAATGACGGCAATGGATGATAGAATTAAATTAAGTGCACCAGTCGTGGCCATGTCCTCATACTTTTATGGTGGTTGCCCTTGCGAAAGCGGGATGCCAATTCATCAGTGCGGCGGCGGAACGGATAATGTAGAATTAGCTGCGATGGCTGCTCCACGACCACAATTATTGGTGTCCGACGGGAGCGATTGGACGGCTCACACGCCACAACATGATTTTCCATATTTGCAAAAAATGTATGGTTATTATGGTGTGAGAGATAAGGTTGAAAATGTTCATCTTCCTGATGAAAAACACGATTTCGGTATCAACAAACGCATTGCATTGTACAATTTTTTAATCAAAAACTTCAAGCTAAATGCTGCTGCCGTAAAGGATAAAGCCGGCAAGTATGATGAAAGTAAAGTCACAATAGAAAAGGAAAACGCCTTATATGTTTTTGGCGATAAGGGCGAGAAGCTACCTAAAAATGCGGTGATGGGATTCGAAAATCTGGAAAAATTATTTCCATTATCGGCAATGAAATAAGAAAGCATGAAACAAAACAGAAGAACCTTTATTACAAATGCTACGTTACTTACTGGTGCTTTATTTATCCCTAATCAATTGCTTTTGGCTGCAGAGAAAAAGAATAGATATAAAATTGCTGTCATTGATTTGATGATTTTAAAACGTCAGAAAATTAGTGCACTACCATTAACCAAAGAAATTGGTGCCGATGGTTTGGAAATTGATATGGGAGGTTTGGGCAACAGGGAAACGTTTGATAACAAACTGGCCGACTCAAAAATCAGACAGGAGTATTTAGATAAAGCCAAAGAATTAAACCTCGAAATTTGTTCCCTGGCGATGACGGGATTTTACGCACAATCTTTTGCAACGCGACCAACTTATCAAAAAATGGTACAGGATTGCTTGGACACCGCAACGGCAATGAAAGTGAAAGTGGTTTTTCTTCCTTTGGGTGTTCAAGGGGATTTAGTCAAAAACCCTGAATTACGTGGACCTATTGTAGAAAGATTAAAGGTGGCTGGAAAAATGGCTTCAAAAGCGGGTATCGTGATTGGAATTGAAACATCCTTAGATGCAACAGGTGAATTAAATTTATTAAAGGAAATTGGCTCCAGATATGTGAAAAGCTATTTCAATTTCTCCAATGCGATTAAAAATGGTAGAGATTTACATCAGGAACTAAAAATTTTAGGCCGTAAGAATATTGTTCAAATCCATGCAACCAATGAAGATGGCGTTTGGTTACAAAACGACCCTAAAATCAATTTGAACAAGGTCAAAGAAACCCTTGATGACATGGGATGGAAAGGTTGGCTAGTTGTAGAAAGAAGTAGAGATGCCACTCAGCCAACAAATGTAAAATATAATTTCAGTGCCAATACCAGCTATCTGAAATCAGTTTTTCAAATTGCAAATTCGTCATTGCGAGGTACGAAGCAATCTTATTAGACAGAATATGGAGAGACAAATGACTATAGGAATGCAGCATGCAAATTGGAAAAATTACCTTTTGCCACTTTTTGTGTCTCCAGTAATTAGACAATTCAGCTTATTTTTTGGTTTGTTGTTGATTTTGAATTTCTTACACTTTCAAGCAGATGCAGCAGATATTTATGTCGCAAAAAATGGTTCTGATACTAATATTGGAAATAAAGATAAACCGCTTGCCACACTCCATGCGGCAATTAGAAGAGCCCGCGAGCTGAGACGTTTAAATGATACTTCTATAAAGGGTGGGATTAAGATTATCATTGATAAAGGTGTTTATCAACTATACGAGCCTGTGGTGCTTCGCCCTGAAGATTCAGGTACGAAAGATAGCCCGACCGAAATTGTTGCCACAGAAAAAGTTGTTTTAAGCGGAGGAATAAATATTACTGGCTGGAAAAAACTTACAGCAACAACCCTTGGTTTGCCAAAAGAATCAACAGGAAAGGTTTGGGTTGCTGATATTCCAAATTTCGACGGAAGTGATTTGTTGTTTCGTCAGCTTTGGGTGAATGGGAATAAGGCCATTCGAGCTAAAAATTATAATGGTGATGCTATGGGTAGGATTTTATCCTGGAATAAAGAAACGCAAACCTGCAAAATCCCGTTACAAAAGAATATCAATTTAGCAAATATAAAAGGCATGGAAATGCTCATTCACCAATGGTGGGCAATTGCAAATCTTCGAGTTAAATCTGTCAAAGTAGTTGGAAATGAAGCTGAACTTTCTTTTATGCAGCCTGAAAGCAGAATTCAGTCAGAGCATCCTTGGCCTGCTCCATGGATTTCAGATAAAACAGGCAACTCAGCTTTTTATCTCTCCAATGCCATCCAGTTTTTGAATGAACCAGGAGAATGGTTTGAAGATTTAAAAAATCATAAACTCTATTATTGGCCGAAATCATCAGAAAATATGCTTAACGCTGATGTGGTAGCACCGTCAATCGAAAATCTCTTAAAAATAGAGGGAACGATTGACAATCCTGTCTCATTTGTAAATTTTAAGGGCGTTTCGTTTGCGCATTCAACCTGGTTAAGACCATCTAAATTTGGTCATGTTCCTCATCAGGCGGGGATGTATATGCTTGATGCCTACAAACTTAAAACTCCGGGAACACCCGATAAAGCCGCTTTGGAAAATCAGGCTTGGGTTGGCCGACCAGCATCAGCTGTTGAAGTAACTTATGCCAATCATACTTCTTTTGAAAATTGTCGTTTTGAGCACCTCGCCTCAACAGGGTTAGATTATAAAAGAGGAACTTCAGAAAATGTTGTTAAGGGTAATTTGTTCAAAGATATCGGCGGTTCGGCAATCCTAATCGGAACATTTTCTGATGAAGCTACCGAAGTCCACCTGCCTTACCATCCATCAGATAAAAGAGAAATTTCAACGAATGATAAAATCGAAAATAACTTAATTACCGATGTCACCAACGAAGATTGGGGTGCAGTAGGCATTGGCGCAGGTTACGTTCAGGGCATAAAAATTCTGCATAACGAAATCAGCGATGTTTCATATTCAGGCATCAGCATGGGCTGGGGTTGGACTAAAACCCAAAGTGCGATGAAGAATAATACCATCAGTGCAAATAAAATACATCATTATGGAAAACACATGTATGATGTGGCTGGGATTTACACGTTATCAGCTCAACCTGAATCCTTTATCACAGAAAATGTAGTGGATAGCATTTACAAGGCGCCTTATGCCCATCTTCCAGAGCATTGGTTTTATCTTTACACGGATGAGGGTTCGTCTTATTTTACCATAAAAAATAATTGGACACCCACTGAAAAATATCTTCAAAATGCAAACGGACCAGATAATTTTTGGGATAATAACGGCCCGAAAGTTTCTCAGGAAATTAAGCAAAGGGCAGGTTTAGAAAAGCCATTTCAGCATCTGTTAAAAGAGAAAGCTGTTTATGCTAATCGTGGGATTAATCTGGCGGATGATAAATCGGTTGTTTTTGAATTGATTTTTAAAGATGATAAGCTGCCTGCAGATAAAAGCCTGGAAGTTTTTGCAAAGGAAAATAATCTGCTGTCAAGCTCAATTTACAAATGGAATAACCGCCTGGTAATTTATACTTCCAGCTTAAAGGTAGAGAGTTTGCAACAAACTTTGAAACGGTTAAATGCTTCTGAAATTAAGCTTTACGATAATCTTTTCTACGATTTTACCCGTGAAAAAAATTGTGGAGATAAACCAGTATCAGAATGGGATAACATCATTTTATCTGCCAATTTAGTTGATGATGAAAAGATGCAGAATGAATATCTGAATTATCATAAAACGCAATTTGAGAAATGGCCGGAAATATCAAAAGGATTTTGCAATGCAGAATTTCAGCGCCTGGCAATTTTCAAAAAGGATAGGCAATTAATGCTGATTATTAGTATTCCGAAAGGGAAAAATT
>NZ_AJLG01000145.1 GCF_000258495.1 Pedobacter agri PB92 | reverse complement strand
ACTTTTCTAGCTTTCAACTTCTAACTTTCAGCTTTCAACTTCCCAACTTTCAGCTTTTCACTCCGAACTGTAACCTCACTGTCTCATTTTTTAAACAATTTACTAGATAAGGCCGTATTTAGTTAGATTTGCAAATCATTTAACAACACAGTGAAGAAATTAACCATCGGAACACGCGGTAGCGAACTTGCATTATGGCAGGCTAATCACATTCAAAGTGAATTGGCGGCAATTGGAATTGAAGCGGAAATTAAAATTATTAAAACGCAGGGTGATAAAATCCTGAATTTACGTTTAGATAAATTGGAAGGAAAAGGCTTTTTTACCAAAGAATTGGAAGAAGAACTTTTGGCTGGTACAATCGATTTAGCGGTTCACTGCTTAAAAGACTTGCCAACTACGCATCCTGCCGGCTTAACAATAGCTGCGATTCCTCCACGCGAAGAGGCAACTGAATATCTGTTGATTTTAAAAGATTGTGTTGATGTTTCTCAAAAGCTTTCTTTAAAAAAAGGCGCAATGGTGGGTACATCATCAAACAGAAGAAAAGCCCAGCTCTTAGGCTTACGTTCTGATTTGGAAATCGAAGATTTACGAGGAAACGTTCCCACCCGTATCCAAAAACTGCGTGATGAAGACTACGATGCGATTATGCTGGCAAAAGCTGGTATTAAACGTTTAGGCTTAGATGTTAGCGAATTTCATGTTGAGGAATTAGAGCCAACTGAATTTGTTCCGGCCCCAGCTCAAGGTGCTTTGGCCATTCAAATCAGGGAAAATGATACCGAGCTTTTCGATGCGCTGCAAAAACTTCACGACCCGGCTACAGCAGAAGAAGTTGGGGTAGAACGCAAAGTTTTGAATCTTTTTGAAGGTGGTTGTCACATGCCTTTAGGTTGTTATTGCAAGAAAGAAGATAATGAATTTGAAGTATGGACTTCAAAAGCTGAAACAGCTGATGATTTTCCTGAGCGCTTGTTTTTACGTTCAGAAACTACCGCGGGTTTAGCTGAAAAAATCGTTGCTAAATTTGATAAAACACGCAAAAAGCCCGCAAAGGTTTTTATTTCCCGGGAAATTGGCGAGCACAGCTACTTCCGCAAAGCTTTAGAAAGTAATAATATAGAAATTGAAGGCAGGTCGTTAATTCGCACTTTTCCTATTGTTACCGTTTTAGACCAGTTTATTCTAAAAAATATTGACTGGATTTTCTTCAGTAGCAGAAACAGTGTAGAATATTTCTTCAATTTAAAGCCTCAGTTACCAAAGAAAACACAATTTGGTGTAGTGGGTAGAGGTTCTGAAGATGCCTTACGTAAGTTCAATCATTTCGCCGATTTTGTTGGCGCAAGTGGCGATATTTCGGAAGTTGCTGAAGATTTCGCAAAGTTGGTTTCAGGGAAGAATGTACTGTTTCCTAGAGCACAGGATTCGCTGCAATCGATACAAAAATCATTACCGGGTGACGCAAAGGTTATCGATTTGCCAATTTACGAAACGGTAATTGAAGAAAATATCGACCAGAGTTATGCTGATGTTTTAATCTTTACCAGTCCATCAAACGTGGATGCTTATTTTGCTGATAATTTATTAGAACCCGGTCAGCAGGTGATTGCCATCGGTAATTCTACAGGGAAGAAGTTCGATGAAATGGGCGTGAAGTATACTTTACCTTATTCACCTGATGAAATCGGATTATCTGAGGCAGTTTTTGGAATAGAAATTAAATAGAGGTTGAAGGTTTAAAGGTTTAAGGTGGAGGGTTTGGGAGCAGAAGGATAAAGCTGAAAGACCAAAGACTCAAGCGAAAAGCAAGACCCCATCGTCATTGCGAGGTACGAAGCAATCTTAAAGCGTTGCGTTTTATAATTGCGAAAGTAGCAGGACTGCATAGCAATGACCTAACAGAGCTAAACCCGATTGAAGTGGAAATACTTTTTGTCGCAGGTCTTCGACAGGCTCAGACTGACAACAGCAAAAAGATTGAAACGAAAAGCGGGACTACGATAACCTAAGAATTACTGGAATTGCTTTTCAGAATAAAATATTAGATAATGTTTCGTGAAGAAACGAACCATGGCGCTCATAAAAATAATACTCAAGTCTTGATACTTGATACTATATACTTGATACTAAAAAAATGTTACATCGTCCGAGAAGATTGAGGAAAAACCCGTTGGTTAGAGAGATGGTAGCCGAAACCCGACTATCGAAAGATATGTTTGTGTACCCTTATTTTGTGGTGCCAGGAACGAATGTTACGCATGCCATTGATGCCATGCCTGGTGTTAACCACTATTCGGTTGATACTTTGGTTAAAGATGTAGAAGCTGGAATGAAAAAAGGCTTGAATAAAATCATGCTTTTTGGTGTTGGTGATGAAAAATCAGCGGATGCTAAATCTGCTTATCACGACCATTCGTTGGTACCCACTGCTGTTCGTGAATTGAAAAAACAATTCGGGGAAGATTTATATGTAGTTACCGATGTTTGTGTTTGTTCATATACGAATCACGGTCATTGCGGAATCATGGAGAACGATTACGTTCAGAATGATAAAACCGTTGACGTAATTGCAAAAATGGCTTTAACACATGCACAGGCCGGGGCAGACATGTTTGCACCATCAGACATGATGGATGGCAGGATTAAAGTGATGCGTAATCTATTGGATGAAAATGGTTTCGTAAACGCGGCCATCATGAGTCACGCCACGAAGTTTGCATCAGCTTATTACGGTCCGTTTAGAGAGGCTGCCGATTGTGCGCCAAGCAAAGGTGATAGAAAAGCCTACCAGATGGATTTCAGAAATCCGCTGGAAGCTTTACGTGAAGCACAATTGGATGAACAGGAAGGTGCAGATGTACTAATGGTAAAACCAGGTTTAGCTTACCTGGATATCATTCAGCGTTTAAAGCAAGACACGAATTTGCCCATTGCGGTTTACAATGTTTCGGGTGAATATTCGATGGTTAAGGCAGCAGCAGAACGTGGCTGGATTGATGAACAAAAGGTAGTGATGGAAACGATGCATGCCTTTGCCAGAGCAGGAGCAAGCATAATTACTACTTACCACATTAAAGATATTTTAAATAACGATTGGATGTAATTTGAGCTGAAAGCTTAAAGCAAAAAGACCAAAGCCACGTTATAACGCTTTACTTTTCGCTTTAAGCATTAGTCTTTCAGCTTTAAGCTTAATAAAAATGTTAGATTCATTAAAGAAAATGTTTTCAGGCAATGAGGCCGATGTTCCGGTAAATACTGGAAGTAAACCTGATATTTCGAGGGTTAAATCTGCGGAGTTGTATGAGAAATCAAAAACGTATTTCCCCGGAGGCGTAAACTCACCCGTTAGGGCTTTTAAATCTGTTTATGGTATACCACTTTTTATTGAAAAAGGTGATGGGTGCTATATCTGGGATGCTGATGGAAACCAGTTTATCGATTTCTGTGGAAGCTGGGGTCCATTGATTTTAGGTCATAACAACCCTAAAATTCGGGAGAAAGTTACTGAGGTTATGCAGAACGGAATGAGCTTTGGTGCACCTACAGCCTTAGAGAATGAACTGGCAGAATTGATTATTAAAAACAATCGTTTCGTAGAAAAAATTCGTTTTACCAGTTCTGGTACTGAAGCGGTAATGTCGGCGATTCGTTTGGCAAGAGGATTTACTGGCAGAGATAAAATATTAAAGTTCGAAGGTTGCTACCATGGTCACAGTGATTCGCTTTTAGTAAAAGCGGGTTCGGGTTTGGTTACATTTGGCGAAACTTCTTCTGCTGGTGTGCCAAAATCTTTTGCTGAGGAAACGATTGTGATTCCTCTAAATGATAAAACGGCTATTGAACAGGCTTTTGCTCAATTTAAAGACCAGATTGCTGCGGTAATTATTGAGGGTATTCCTGCTAATAATGGTCTCATTATGCAGGATGAAGAATACATTCACTTCTTGCGTAAAATCTGTACGGAAAATAATTCGCTTTTAATTTTTGATGAGGTAATTACCGGTTTTAGAGTTGGTTTTGAGGGCGCTGCTGCATATTATGGCATCACACCAGATATCGTAACCTATGGCAAAATCATTGGTGGTGGTTTGCCTGTAGGCATGTACGGAGCGTCTGCAGAAATAATGGCGCATATTTCACCTGATGGCGGCGTTTACCAGGCTGGTACATTATCTGGTAATCCTGTAGCGATGGCTGCGGGTATTGCAACGTTGACAGAACTTAATAAATCTGGTTTTTATAAAGATTTAAATAACAAAACTCAGGATTTTGTGGCGAGTATTCAACGTTTTGCTACCGCAAGAAATTATAAATTTAAGGTGTTTACGGTTGGCTCAATTTTCTGGTTTGCATTTACAGATAAGGATAAAATTCAATCGGCAGATGATATTGATGCAAGCAGCATGGAGAAATTCAAAGTGATGCACCGTGAATTGTTGAATAGAGGAATTTATTTAGGCCCGTCGGGATATGAGGTTGGTTTCGTATCTTCAGCACACACAAAAATAGAATTGGAAAAAGCGAAGCGGGCAATTTTTGAAGCGCTGGATTTGGTGTTTAAGAAGTAATTTTACCATATAAGACATACCTGCCTGCAGTCGGCAGGTAAAAAATTATGAGCTCGCCAAGTCGTCATTGCGAGGAACGAAGCAATTTTTAAGCTCTGGTTTGTAAAATAGCGATGGTGTGGGATTGCTTCCCCGAAATGTCGGGGCAGGCTGTGCCTCGCAATGATGGAAGCATGATGAAACATTGCCCAATTATTGGGAGCCTGGGGTGGTTTTTTAATTTCTTTCAGAAGCCTAAGTTCCCTAAACCCGATTGAAGCGAAACTACTTTTTGATGTAGGTCTTCGACAAGCTCAGACTGACAATCGCAAAAAGATTGAAGCAAAAAGCGGGACTGAAATAACCAAAATGAACAGGAATTTGCTTTCCAAATAATATAATTTAGTAATAAGAAGTACTTTGTTATCCTTTTAAACACAAATGAAAAAATCCATTATCATATTTTACGCCTTATTGCTTTACGCTTTAATCCAGCTTATATCATGGGGGACTTTGGTGGTGCGTTTGCAGCCTAGCCGCATGACGATGATTATGGGAGAGGGCTCTGTGTTTTTATTCTTGCTTTGCATTGGTGGTTATTTTTTGCACCAATCGTTAAAACGGGAAGATAAATTAAGGGAGCAGCAACAGAATTTTTTAATGTCGATTACACATGAGTTGAAATCGCCTTTGGCTGCGATAAAACTTTCCATCCAAACCATTGTTAAAAGAGATTTGGATAAAGCACGGCAGGTTTCGTTGTTAAACAATTCTTTAAAAGATATTGAGCGTTTGGACGATTTGGTTGAAAATATGCTGCTGGCGACAAAAATTGAAAACCGTTCTTACACTTTTCCGAAAGAGGAATTTAATTTTTCGGAACTGGTTTATAAAATTACGGATCGGCTACAGGTTCATTCATGTGGGAATGAACAATTGATAAATGCTCAAATTCAGCCAAATTTGCAGATCATGGGTGACAAATTTGCCTTATCGTCAGTTGTGACGAATTTGATAGAAAATGCGGTAAAGTATTCCAGCCCTTGTGACGAGATTAATGTGCTTTTAGATAGGGTTGACGGACATATTCAGCTAAGTGTGATTGATAAAGGACCAGGTATTTCAGATGCCGAAAAAATGTTGATATTTGATAAGTTTTACCGCGTTGGTAATGAGAATGTCAGGAAAGCGAAAGGAACAGGTTTAGGCTTGTTTATTGTGAAAGAGGTTTTACAATACCATGATGCAGATATTACAGTAAAAGACAATTTGCCTCAAGGAAGTATTTTTGAAGTAACATTTAGTTAATCTCAATTATGTCACAAAAATTAAGAATTCTATTGGTTGAAGACGAGGACCACTTGTTGGATGCTATTAAATTAAACCTCGAACTTGAGGGTTATAAAGTTCACGCCGTTAAAGATGGCAAAACCGCTCTTAAAATATTTAAAGAAGAACGTTTCAATCTAATCGTTTTAGATGTGATGTTGCCGGAAATGGATGGTTTCCAGGTTTGCGAAACGATTCGTTTAGAAAATGCAGAAGTTCCGATTATGTTTTTAACCGCTAAAAATACATCAGAAGATCGTGTATTAGGTTTGAAAAAAGGTGCTGATGATTATTTAGTTAAACCTTTCAATTTAGAAGAGCTGATTCTTCGCGTGGGTATTTTAGTTAAACGCAGTTTAAAATCTGATGATTTAAAAGAATTAAACTCTTACAAAATTGGTGATAAAACAATCTATTTTAACTCTTTTGAATTAAAACATGATGATGGAACAATTACACCTTTAACCAAGAAGGAAACGATGTTGTTAAAGCTTTTAATTGAGCGTAAAAATGATGCCGTTTCTCGTGAGCAGATTTTAGAAACGGTTTGGAATTATGATGTGTATCCATCAACCAGAACGATTGATAATTTCATCTTAACGTTCCGTAAATATTTCGAACCAGATCAAAAAAATCCAGTTTATTTCCATTCCATTCGTGGTGTAGGCTATAAATTTACAGATAGTCATTAATGTACAATAGTCTAGGCAGGTATGCATTGATGGCCGTTTTCCTACTGGCTGCACTGGTATGCGTGTTTTTCACCCAATATGAGTTGGCCACTGTGGCCGGCTTTTTATTTGTCTTTGTTATCTGGAGTCATTTCAGGCACAGTTCTGTTTTAATGGCTTCTAAATATTTTAAGAATAATGAGTTTGGAAAAGCAAAGCTGATGCTGGCCGAAGTACCCAACCCTGAAAGATTATCGAAAAATCGTAGGGGTTATTATGAGTTTATGCAGGGAAATATAGCTTTGAAAGAGGAAGACTACGAAAAGGCTGAATATCATTTTCAGCTGGCCAGTCGTTTTCCTGTTGGAGGTAAAAATGAGAAGTCGTATGTACTCATCCATTTGGCCAATCTCGCTCTACGACGAAAAGATAAAGAACGGGCAGAAGTTTATGTTGTAAAAGCTAAAGAACTTTCAGAATCTTCACGCTCTAAAGACATTATCGCCAAAATAGAAAGAGAAATAAGCAAATTATAATATTCGTATTGTCATTTTGAGAAACGAGGCACCGCTTTAGGAATAAAAAGGTACTTCGTTTTTTTTTTATTTATACCTTTGCGCAATTAAAATTTATCCATACGTCATCAGTATGACGAATAAAAGGGGTAGCAACAACAAATCATGAAGAATAATTTATTTTTAGACGCAGCATTTTCTAAACAAACAGAACGCCCACCCGTGTGGATGATGCGTCAGGCAGGTCGTTTTATGCCACAATATTGGGAGATTAAAAACAAGTACTCTTTTTTAGAGATGTGTAAAACTCCAGAAATTGCTGCAGATGTAACGATGCTTCCTGTTGATTTGTTGGATATTGATGCGGCGATTTTATTCTGCGATATTTTGGTAACTGGCGAGGCGATGGGTGGCGATTTGAGTTTCACTCAAGGTGTTGGGCCGAAGTTTGCAAACCCTGTGCGTAATGCGCAAGATATCGAAAACTTAAATGTTGATTGTTTGGATGAATTACAATATGTTGCTGATGCGATTAAGGTGATTCAACAACGTTTAGATGGAAGTATTCCTTTAATCGGTTTTGCTGGTGCGCCTTTTACGGTAATGAGTTATTTAATTGAAGGAGGTTCTTCCAAAGATTTTAAATTAACCAAACTTTTTATTCATAACCAACCTGAATTAGCACATAAGCTTCTGGCTAAAATTGCTAAAGTAACGGCTGATTATTTAAATCTACAGATTGCTGCGGGAGTGAATGCCGTTCAGATTTTCGATAGCTGGGCGTTGGCATTGTCTTGGAATGATTACCAGGAATTCTCACACCGTTATATCCAGGAAATTATTGCGAATTTAAATAGAAAAGATATTCCGGTAATTTCTTTCTGTAAAGGAAGTTCGGTTTTTGCACCAATTATGGCCGAGGCAAAGCCTGATGTTATTTCTGTTGATTGGAATGCAGATTTATTGAACATTAAAAATGCTTTGCCAAAAGGTATTGCTGTTCAGGGGAATTTAGACCCACACATTTTATACGCTGACAAGGCTGTAATAAAAGCACAAATTCATAAATTATTTGAGCGTATGCGTGGCACTGAGGGTTTTATCTTCAACTTAGGTCATGGTATTATGCCAGATATTCCTTTTGATAATGTGAAGTACGCAATTGATGTGGTAAAGGAATTTAGGTATTAATCCCCTAAATCCCCTAAAGGGGACTTGAACAGCGAGCGTAAATTCTAGAGACAATGATCGAAACCCTACAGCCGTATTATTATTATTTTGTTGCAGTACACATTGTATTTGTAATTAGCTGGATGGCGGGTTTATTTTATATTTTAAGTCTTTTTATTTACCACACGGAAGCTAACGACAAACCAGAACCCGAGAAAAGTATTCTCGTGAATCAGTTTACGAAGATGGAAGCTACATTATGGAAAATCATTGCTACACCTGCAATGATTATCAGCGTTTTGGCTGGGGTTTCTATGCTCACATTACATCCAATGTTATTACAAATGCCCTGGATGCACGTTAAGCTTGGTTTTGTAGTGGGTTTGCTCATCTATCATTTTATTTGCCAAAACATCGTTAAGCAGCTAAAAAGAGGTGAGTTTAAGTTAAGTAGTTTTCAGCTCCGTTTGTGGCGTGAGTTAGCTACCATTTTCATGATTGCCATTGTGTTTATCGTAATTTTAAAAAGTGCCATCAATTGGATTTACGGTTTGATTGGCATCATGGGCGTTGCGATGGCGATTATGATTGCAGTGAAGTTGTATAAGAATTACAGGTTGAAAAATAAGCTTAAAGAGTAAAGCAAAAAGATCAAAGTTAACAGAAAGAAAGTTCTTTGTTTCCCTTGCGTCAACTTGTATTCAATTCTTGATACTTGATATGCGCTGCTTTACACTTTACGAAAAAACTATCCTAAATTTGGGCTATAAAAACCAAGCACATGTTTACAAACACAGGTCTTAGAAAGGCCTTACTATTCATATCATTTCTTTTTAGTTCCTATCTCGCCTCTGCACAGTTTAACCAATCTGCTTTAGAGAACAGGATCCGCCCGGATAGCAGTTTAATAAATGAAGTTCATTTTAATTTTTACAACTTCAACTACGTCCGGAACTACGAATACACCAATGATTTCCACGACGGTTATACTTTGTATGGAACACAGTTGCAGCCGCAAATTGTTTATTATGCACATCCAAATTTGGCCATAGCCGCAGGTGCTTTTATCCGAAAAGATTTTGGTCGAAACGGAATCACGGATGCAAAACCATTATTTAGTTTAAAATATCACAAACGCAATTTAACTTTGATTTTCGGTAGTCTGGAGGGTGGCATTCAACATAAATACATCGAACCACTTTACAACTTCGAAAGAACAATTACCAATCCGATAGAATATGGAACGCAGCTATTGGTTGAACGAAAGAACTTTAATTTAGATGCCTGGATTGCCTGGCAGAAAATGATTGATAAAGGTGAAGCCGCAAAAGAAGAAATTGTTGGAGGTTTATCTACCGAAACTACAATTGCCGAAAATAATGGCTGGAAATTTAGTTTGCCCGCACAGTTTTTAGCTTTCCATCAAGGTGGACAAATTGATGTGTTAAAGGAGATTCCGATTAGTACAGTTTTAAATGGTGCGGCTGGATTGAAATTGCATAAGGAAATTAATACCAATATTAAACAAGTTTATACTGATAACTATATTGCGGTTTATAAAGATTTATCTCCAGATAAAAGGAGAGCCTACGAAGGTGGTTTTGGTCTTTGGTTAAATGCCGGTGTAGAAAGTAAGTGGGGCAGTTTAGTCGCTTCTTACTGGAAAGGAAATAACTTCATTTCGATTAAAGGTATGCCGTTATACGAATCAGTTTCAAGTAATTTATATACCAATGGGTTAAAGCAGAGCGGCCGAAATATTGTTTCGCTACGTTACGCTTACCAAAAAGAATTAATTCCGCACTTATACCTCGATGTTCGTTTTGAACCGCACATTGATTTGGATCATACCGATAAACAACTTCAGTTTAATCACTCTATTTTTCTTTACATACAAGCAAGATTTTAGGTTGTTTAAAGTAAAGAAGTCAAATTAACCTAACCAATGTTTTGCCAGCATTAACCTTAAACCGTCATAGTTCAAAAAAAAAGTTTTCCTTTAACTAAGTACTAAATCTTTACTCAGTTGGAAAGGACCTAAAATTGGTTAGGTTGATGATTTCTTTCGCATGTTAGGCCTTTTCGCACATTCACTTATTTGACATCTCCTCCGTTTCTGTCATGCTGTCAGTAAACTATTGCCTTGTTTTTTACATTTTATCAGTCTTTTAGGTATATTTTCTGCCAAAAACCAATTGGCACAAGCATTGTTTAATAGGAGTAGAAATTATAATACTTAAAAAGAGAAAATAAAATACAATGGGAAAAATTATTGGAATAGACTTAGGAACAACAAACTCTTGCGTAAGCGTAATGGAGGGCAATGAGCCTGTAGTTATTGCGAACAGTGAGGGTAAACGTACTACACCGTCTATTGTTGCTTTTGCAGAAAACGGTGAGCGTAAAGTTGGCGAGCCTGCTAAACGTCAGGCTATAACCAACCCAACAAAAACGATATATTCGATTAAACGCTTTATGGGTAACAGCTACGACGAAAGTGCGAAAGAAGCTGGACGTGTACCTTATAAAGTTGTTAAAGGTGATAACAATACACCTCGTGTAGAAATCGACGACAGAAAATATACTCCACAAGAGATTTCTGCAATGATTCTACAAAAAATGAAAAAAACTGCTGAAGATTTCTTAGGTCAGGAAGTTACTGAAGCGGTGATTACTGTACCAGCTTATTTTAATGATGCACAACGTCAGGCTACGAAAGAAGCTGGCGAGATTGCAGGTTTAACTGTAAAACGTATCATTAACGAGCCAACTGCAGCTGCTTTAGCTTATGGTTTAGATAAAGCGCACAAAGACATGAAAATTGTTGTGTTTGACTGTGGTGGTGGTACACATGACGTTTCTGTTTTAGAATTAGGTGATGGTGTTTTCGAAGTAAAATCTACTGATGGTGATACACACTTAGGTGGCGATGACTTTGACCACATTATTATCGACTGGTTAACCAGCGAATTCAAAGCTGAAAACAACATGGATCTAGCTAAAGATCCAATGGCATTACAACGTTTGAAAGAAGCTGCTGAGAAAGCTAAAATTGAGTTATCAAGCACAACTTCAACTGAAATTAACTTGCCATACATTACTGCTGATGCGAGCGGCCCGAAACACTTGGTACGTACATTATCACGTGCTAAATTTGAGCAATTAGCAGATAGTTTAATCAAACGTACTATCGAACCTTGTAAATCTGCTTTGAAAAATGCTGGTTTAAGCACAAGCGATATCGATGAAATTATCTTAGTAGGTGGTTCAACTCGTATTCCTGCAATTCAGGATGCTGTTAAAGCTTTCTTCGGTAAAGAACCAAGTAAAGGTGTTAACCCTGATGAGGTTGTAGCAATTGGTGCTGCTATTCAAGGCGGTGTGTTAACTGGTGATGTGAAGGATGTATTGTTATTAGACGTTACGCCTTTATCATTAGGTATCGAAACTATGGGTGGTGTGATGACTAAATTAATCGAGTCTAACACAACAATCCCAACTAAAAAATCGGAAACTTTCTCAACTGCAGCTGATAACCAACCTTCAGTAGAAATCCATATTTTACAAGGTGAGCGCCCAATGGCTGGTCAAAATCGTACAATTGGTCGTTTCATTTTAGATGGTATTCCACCAGCACCTCGTGGTGTGCCTCAGGTAGAAGTATCTTTTGATATTGATGCAAACGGTATTTTACATGTAAGTGCAAAAGATAAAGCTACTGGTAAAGAGCAAAAAATCCGTATCGAAGCATCTTCAGGTTTAACTGATGCTGAGATCAAAAAAATGAAAGAAGAAGCTGAAGCTAATGCTGCAGATGATGCTAAGCAAAAAGAAGAAGCTGATAAAATCAACGGAGCTGATGCTTTAATTTTCTCTACTGAGAAACAATTAAAAGAGTTTGGTGATAAATTATCTGCTGATAAAAAAGCACCAATCGAAGCTGGTTTAGAGAAATTAAAAGCAGCACACGGTGCTCGTAACTTCGCAGATATCGATGCGGCACAAGCTGAATTGCAAAATGCATGGAATGCAGCATCTGAGGAAATGTACAAAGATGGCGGTCAGCCTCAAGGTGGTGAACAACCACAAGCTGATGGTCAGCCTCAAAGTGGCGGTGATAACGTTACTGATGTTGATTTCGAAGAGGTAAAAGAAGAGAAATAGTTTTTAGTCGGAAGACCGAAGATTAAATATAAAAAG